>JAKEHA010000332.1 GCA_022615275.1 Candidatus Latescibacterota bacterium | reverse complement strand
TCGGTGTTTCCGGCCCGCTACCTGCGCACCGTGCGCGACCTCGACTACAGGATCGACCTCGACCTGGAGGAAGTGCGCGAGCGCCCGGACCTCTTGTTCCCGCGCTTGCACGAACTCCTGCGCGTTCGTGAGCGACTCATGGACGTGCTCTGGAACGAGGAGAAATGGAATCTCATGCAGGTCGTCGTCACCGGCACCGACCGCTTGCACCATTTCCTGTTCGACGCCTACGAAGACGAGGCGCATCCCTACCACGGCGCCTTTCTCGACTACTATCGCGCCGTCGACGCCTTCGTCGGCCGGGTCTTCGATCGCTTCTTTGCCGACCCCGAGGCGAAGGGCTTCTTCGTCCTGTCCGACCACGGGTTCTGCCGCACGCGCCACGAAGTCAATATCAACGCGGTGCTCGCGAAACACGGCTTCCTCGCCTTCACGAGCCCCGCGGCGTCGATCGATGCCCTCTCCGAGGGCGCGACCGCGTTCGCGCTCGACCCCGCGCGCATCTATTTGCACAAACGCGGTAAGTATCCGCACGGCGGTGTGGGAAGCGACCGCGAAGCGGCGCTGCTCTCCGATCTGGCCGACATTTTCTCCACGCTCGCCCACGACGGCGAGCGAATCGCTCGTCACGTGTTCCATGGCCGCGACGTGTACTCGGGTCCCGAAACGCGCCACGGTCCCGACCTGCTGCTCGTTCCGACGCCGGGTTTCGACCTCAAAGGGCGCGTGGGAAGCACGGACGTGGTCGTGCCGAGACGACTGCAGGGCATGCACACCTGGGAGGATGCGTTCCTCGCCACCACGCGCGCCGATCTACTGCCGCGCGAGCGCGCCCTCACGTTGATCGATGTGCCCCGAATGATCCTCGAATCGCTCGACGTCCATGCGCTGGCGTCGTAGCCATACCGCGCTCGTCGTCGCCGTGGCGGCCTTCCCGGCCGCCGCGGCCGCGTATGTCGGACCCGGCGCGGGCTTCGCGCTGATCTCGTCTTTTCTGACCATCGCGATCGCGTTCGTGGCCGCGTTCTTCGCTTTTCTCGCGCTGCCGGTGCGCGCGCTTTTGCGTGCGTGGCGGCGGCGGCGATCGCTCGAGTGGGCGCGCGTGCGCAAGACGATCATCCTGGGGCTGGACGGCCTCGAGCCCGAGATCTGCGAAGCCATGATGGAACGCGGCGAACTCCCCAACTTGGCGCGCCTGCGCGCGTCGGGCACGTATCGTCGCCTCGCGACGTCGATGCCGGCGCTCTCGCCGGTGGCGTGGTCCACCTTCGCCACCGGCTCGGATCCGTCACGCCACGGCATCTACGACTTCATCGCGCGCGACCCGCGCACATACGCGCCCAAGCTGTCCTCGAGCGAGGTCTACGGCACATCGCGCTTCGTGCGTCTGGGGCCGTTTTCGTTTCCCACCGGTCGCGCGGGCGTGCGCGGACTGCGCAAGAGCCGCACCTTCTGGAGCGTCCTCTCCGATCACGGGGTGTTCAGCTCGGTGCTGCGCGTGCCCATCACGTTTCCGGTCGAAAAGATCGACGGCGTCATGGTGGCGGGCATGTGCGTCCCCGACCTGCGCGGGAGCCAGGGCTCGTTCACGTTCATTACCAGCAACCCCGCGCGCAAACCCGACGGTGGTGTCACGGTTGCGATTCCCGCGGGCGGCGGCGAGGTCGCGATTCCAGGCCCCGCGAGTCCCGTGCGGAACGAGACGCTCACCGCGCGCGTGTCGATCCGGCGCACCGGTGTGCGCGACGGTCGCGGGCGCTTCGAGCTGGTGGCCGGTGCGCAGCGCGTTCCACTCGAGCAAGGTACCTACACCCCGTGGGTGCGGCTCACGTTTCGCGCCGCGCGCGGTGTCACCCTTTCCGGCATCGTGCGTTTTCTCCCCGTGTCGCTCAACGGCTCCATCGCGGTGTACATGACGCCGATCCAGATCGACCCCGAGCGCCCGGCCATGCCGGTGTCGTACCCGAACGTGTTCTCGATCTATTTGGCCAAGCTCATGGGGCCCTTCGGAACCCTGGGCCTCTTGGAGGACACGGGGGCCTTGAACGACGGCGCCATCGACGAGCAGGGTTTCCTCGATCAGGCGTATCTCTACCACGACGAGCGGCGCGCGATGTGGTCGCACACGCTCGCGCGCCTGCGCAGCGGCCTGGCCGTGTGCGTGTTCGACGTCAGCGACCGTTTGCAGCACATGTTCTTCCGTTATCTCGATCCGTCGCACCCGGCCAACGCGGGGCGCGATCTCACCCGTCACGCGGGTGCGGTCGAGGACATGTACAAGCGCATGGACGCGCTGGTGGGCGAAACCGTGCGCCACGTGGACGACAAGACCGCGCTCTTCGTGATCTCCGATCATGGTTTCAAGACGTTCCGGCGCGGCGTCAACCTGAACGCGTGGCTCGAGCGCGAAGGTCTGCTGGTCACGCGCGACGCAGCGGCACCCGGCGAGTACTTGAGTGCCATCGATTGGTCTCGCACGCGGGCTTACGCGCTGGGACTGGGCGGGATCTTCATCAATCGCAAGGGCCGCGAGCGCCACGGCATCGTCGAGGCGTCCGACGTCGACGCGCTCAAGCGCCGCATCTGCGAGCGCCTGGTGACACTCGAGGACGGAGGTGTGCGTTGCATCCGTCGTGTGGTCGACGTCGCGCACGAGTGGAGCGGGCCTTACAAGGAGATCGGCCCCGACCTGCTCCCCGGCTACGAGGTCGGCTACCGCGTGTCGTGGGACTGCGCGAAGGGTGCCGTGCGCCCCGAGCTCTTCGAGGACAACACGAAACGCTGGAGCGGCGACCACTGCATGGATGCGGACGTCGTGCCCGGCGTCTTGTTCACCAATGTGCCGCTGTCGACCGGCGAGGCGCGTTTGATGGATCTCGGGCCGACGGTGTTGGATCTCTTCGGCGTCGAGGTTCCCGCGTACATGACGGGCCGAAGTTTGGCCGCGCGATGAGGATTCGCGCGGGCAGACTCGCGCGCGCGACGTTTACGGCGTTCGCGATTTCGGCGTGTGTCGCGCGCGCCGACACCTCCGTGGTCGTGATCGGGATCGACGGCATGGACCCGGGGTTACTGTCCAAGTTCATCGCCGAGGGGCGCATGCCCAACTTCGCGCGCCTGGCCACGGAAGGGTCCTTCGACAGCCTGGAGACGTCGATTCCTCCCCAGAGCCCGGTGGCGTGGTCGAACTTCATCACGGGCCTGGACCCGGGCGGGCACGGCATCTTCGACTTCATCCATCGCGACCCCGCGACCTACACGCCCGTCTTTTCCGCCGCCGACATCGTCGAGCCGGGGCGCACGCTTTCCGTGGGGGACTGGGTGTTGCCGCTGTCGCGCGGCGGCACCGTGCTCTTGCGCGGCGGCGAGGCGTTCTGGCAGATCCTCGATCGCCACGACGTGCCGTGCACGGTCGTGCGCGTGCCCGCCAACTACCCGCCCGCCCAAACCCGCTCGCGCTCGCTCTCGGGCATGGGCACGCCGGATCTCCTGGGCACGTACGGAACCTTCTCGCTCTACACCGACGACGAGACGTGGCAGGGTGCCCAGGCCAGCGGCGGCCGCATCTACTCGCTCGAGTTCGTCGACGAGCGCGCGCACACGACCATCGTGGGTCCGCCCAACACGCTGCGCAAGGACCGCGCGCCGCTTGCGTGCGCGATGACGATCGACCTCGACCGCGAGCACGAGGCCGCGCGCATCACCGTCGGCGACGCGGAGACGCTCCTCTTCGAGGGCGAGTGGAGCGACTGGGTACCGGTCGCGTTCCGCGTCGCGGGTCCCTTCAAGAAGCTGCGCGGAATGGTTCGCTTTTACCTGAAGACGGTGACGCCGTCGCTGCAGCTGTACGTGTCCCCGCTCAACATCGATCCCTTGGCACCCGCGCTGCCCATATCGACCCCCGACGACTACGCGCAAGAACTCGCGGCGCGCGTGGGCCGCTACTACACGCAAGGGATCGCCGAGGACACCAAAGCGCTGGAGGCGGGCGTGTTCGACGACGCCGAATTCGTCGAGCAGACCGACACGCTCCTCTCCGAGCGCGCGCGCATGCTCGATGCGGTCCTCGACGATTACCAGGGCGGCTTCCTGTTCTACTACGTCTCGACCATCGATCAGTCGTGCCACGCACTGTGGCGCAACGCCGACCCGGCCCACCCCGCGCACCCGGCCGGAGGCGCCTTCGCGGACCGTTTTGGCGAGTTGTACGAAGCGATGGACGCCATGCTCGGCCGCGTGCGCGAGCGCATCCCGGCCGATGCGACTCTGATCGTTCTTTCCGACCACGGCTTTGCGCCCTACTACAAGAAGGTCAATCTGAACTCGTGGTTGCACCAGAACGGCTACCTCGCGCTCATTCGCGCCGACGAAATCGGACAGCACCCGTTGTTCAATAATGTTTTCTGGCGCCGCACACGCGCCTACGCCGCCGGCATCAACGGTCTCTACGTCAATCTGGTCGGCCGCGAGTCGAAAGGCATCGTGCCCGAGGGTCAGTACGACGCCGTCCTGGACGAGATCGCGCGCGGTCTGCTCGCCCTGCGCGACCCCGAAACCGGCGCGCACGTCATCACGACCGTGTATCGCGGGCGCGACGTGTATCACGGCGAACACGCGGCGGACGCGCCCGACTTGGTGATCGGCTACAATCGCGGATACCGCGGCAGCGACGACTCGGCTTTGGGCACGGTCACGCGTGACGTCATCACGCCGAATCTCGGCAAATGGACCGGCGACCATTGCATCGACCATCGCTGGGTGCCGGGTGTGCTGCTCACGAACCGGCGCACGTCGGTCGTCGACCCTTCATTGCTGGACATGCCGGTCACCATATTGGCGCAGTTCGGCGTGCCCGCGACACCGGCCATGACGGGACGTAACGTGCTCGCGGAGTCGGTCTCCCGTCGCTAGAGAACGCTTCAAGGAGGAATCGATGTTCGGAAAGAAAGGCATCGTGCTCGACCCCGGCCTGCTCGAGCGCGCCAAGCAAGCGGCCGCCAAGGCCGGCTACGCGTCGGTCGACGAGTACGTGGCGCACCTGGTCGAGCGCGAGCTGAACCGCAGCGAGGACGCCGGCGCCGACGCCGAGGACATCAAGAAGAAGCTCGAGGGCCTGGGATACATTTCCTGACGTGGATTCGATCGCGCGCTTGATCACGCTCTTGTTCGATGCGCTGGTGCTTCCCTTCGGGCGCCATCGCGCGCTGGCCCTCGTGGTCGTCTCGATCCTCTCCGGCGCGGCGTTCGCGCTGGTGTTTCGCGCCACCTCGAAGCCGGACCGCATTAGGCGTGCCCGCAGCCGCTTCCAAGCGCGCGTGCTCGAGATGCGGCTCTACCCCGACGACGTGGTCCTGCTCACGCGCGCACTCTTGGGCGCCCTCGCCACCCAGCTCGATTACTTTCGCGCGGCCGGCAAGCCCATCCTCATCGTGCTGGTGCTCGCACTTCCCGTCTACTTCCAGCTCGAGTCCCGTTTCGCGGCGCGGCCGTTACGTGCGAACGAGCGCGCGTTGGTGACCGCCACCTTGAAGCCGGGCCTCGATGCACGTGCGGTTCCCGCG
>JAKEHA010000331.1 GCA_022615275.1 Candidatus Latescibacterota bacterium | reverse complement strand
TACGGGCCGATCGAGCGCGCGTGGATCTTGTCGTCCACCAAGTGCGAGAGCTTCATGATGTAGATGTAGCCCACCGTCACTTCCTGCTCGAAGGGTTCGCCGCTGCGCCCGTCGTAGAGAACCGACTTACCGGTCGCCGGCATGCCCTGCTCGCCGAGCGCGCGCTTGATCTCCTCGACCGAGGCGCCGTCGAAGACGGGGCAGGTGACGCGATAGCCGCCGGCGGCGGCGGCCCAGCCGAGGTGCGTCTCGAGAATCTGCCCGACGTTCATTCGGCTCGGAACACCCAGCGGGTTCAAGACCACGTCGACCGGGCGACCGTCGGGCAAATGCGGCATGTCCTCGACCGGCACGATGCGCGCGACGACACCCTTGTTGCCGTGCCGTCCCGCCATCTTGTCGCCGACCTGGAGCTTGCGCTTACGGAACACGTACACCTTGACCAGCCGCGAAACGCCTGGCGGAAGCTCGTCGCCGCGCGTGACGCGCTCGACTTCCTTTTCGTATTGGACGTCGATGCGCTCGATGGCCTTGGCCGCGGTGTCGAGGACGATCTGGACCTGACGATCGACCTTGGGGTCCTTCACGATGGCGAGGCCCCACTGCAGATTGTCGAGGTCGAGCTCCTCGAAGAACTTGTCGGTGATCTTGCGGCCTGCCTTGGCGATGACTTCGCCGGTCTCGGCGTGCACGAGCTTTTCGCTCGTCTCGCCGATCATCAGGCGCTCGAGCTTCTGACGTCGCACCTGCTTGATGCGCTCGACGTCGCCGTCTCGCGTCTTCTTGAGCTTGCCCAGGCGAACCTTGTCCTGGCTGCGCGACTTGTCGTCGCGCTCCTTGCGCGAGAAGACCTCGATGCCGACCACGATGCCGTCCATACCCGGGGGCGCTTTCAGGCTCGCGTCGCGCACGTCGCCCGCCTTCTCGCCGAAGATGGCGCGCAGGAGGCGCTCCTCGGGCGAAAGCTCGGTCTCGCCCTTGGGCGTCACCTTGCCGACCAGGATGTCGCCGGCCTTGACGCGCGCACCGATGCGCACGACGCCGTCCTCGTCGAGGTTCTTCAGGGCCTCCTCGCCGACGTTCGGAATTTCGCGCGTGATCTCTTCCATGCCCGCTTTGGTGTCGCGGACCTGGCACTCGAACTCTTCGATATGGAGGCTCGTGAAGTAGTCGTCCTTCAGGAAGCGCTCGCTCACGACGATGGCGTCTTCGTAGTTGTAGCCCAGCCACGGCATGAACGCGACCACCACGTTCATTCCGAGCGCGAGCTCGCCCATCTCGGTGGCGGGACCGTCGGCGAGCACCTGGCCCGCCTTGATCTTCTCGCCCACCTTGACCAACGGTTTCTGATTGACGCACGTATCTTGATTGGACCGCTTGAACTTGAGCAGCGTGTAGCTGTCCATGCCCTCGTAGTCCGAGTAGTCGTCGAGCGTCTCTTTCTTACCACCTGGATCGACGACGATGTGCTCGCCCGAAACGCTGATGACGGTGCCGCCGCGGCGGGCGACCACCAGCACGCCCGAATCCTTCGCGATCTTGCCCTCCATGCCCGTGCCGACCAACGGCGACTGGGCGCGCAACAAGGGCACGGCCTGGCGCTGCATGTTGCAGCCCATCAGGGCGCGGTTGGCGTCGTCGTGCTCGAGGAACGGAATCAAGGACGCGGCCGCGCTCACCAGCTGCTTGGGCGACACGTCCATGTACTGGAGCTGCTTGGGCGACACCACCGGGAAGTCGCTTCGCGAGCGCGCGAGAATGCTCTCGGCCAGGAAGTGTCCCTTCTCGTCGACCTGCGCGTTGGCCTGCGCGATGATGCAGTCGGCCTCTTCGTCCGCGCTCAAGAACGCGACGTCGTCGGTAACGCGGCCGCTCTCGACCTTGCGGTACGGCGTCTCCAGGAAGCCGTACGGGTTGATGCGCGCGTATGTCGCCAGACTGCTGATGAGACCGATGTTGGGGCCTTCCGGCGTCTCGATGGGGCACATGCGCCCGTAGTGCGTGAAGTGCACGTCGCGCACTTCGAAGCCGGCGCGCTCCCTGGTAAGTCCGCCCGGGCCCAACGCGGAGAGGCGACGCTTGTGCGTCAGCTCCGCGAGCGGGTTGGTTTGGTCCATGAACTGCGAGAGCTGGCTCGATCCGAAGAACGACTGGATGACCGCCGACACCGTGCGCGCGTTGATCAGGTCGTAGGGCGTGATCTGGTCGCTGTCCTGCTGGAGCGTCATGCGCTCCTTCACGATGCGCGCCATGCGCGCGAGCCCGATGGAGAACTGGTTCGCCAAGAGCTCGCCCACTGAGCGAATGCGACGGTTGCCCAGGTGATCGATATCGTCCGGTTCCGCGTCGGCCGTCTTCATGTCGAGCAGACACGCGATGACCGCGATGAAGTCGGCCGGGTCGAGCGTCGTCGTCTCCTGCGGGACGTTGAGCTTCAAACGACGGTTGATCTTGTAGCGGCCCACGGGTGCGAGGTCGTAGCGCTTGGGCGTGAAGAACATCCGCTGCAACAGCGCGCGCGCCGTTTCCAGGTTCGGGGGATCGCCCGGGCGGATCAGGTTGTAGATCTTCTTGAGCGCCGCTTCCTGGTCCGCGGAAGTGTCCTTCTTGAGGGTCTTCAAGATGACGTCGTCTTCGGGACCCTCGTTCTCCGAGTACTTGATGCAGTGGACGGACGCGATCTTCGCCTCGCGCAGCTTTTCGACCATCTTCTCCTCGATGAGGTGGCCGGCTTCGACGATCACTTCGCCCGACGTCTTGTCGGTGACGTCCTGGATGGCGACGCGCCCGACGATCTCCTCGTCCTTCTTGCCGCTCTTTTGGCCGACCTTGACGATTTCTTCCTGGTGGAAGATGCGCAGGATGGCCTGCGCCGTGTCGAAGCCCATCGCCTTCAAGAGCACCGAGACCGGCAGCTTGCGACGACGGTCGATGTTCACGAACATGACGTCGTTGATGTCGACGGTGAACTCGACCCACGACCCACGGTACGGAATGATGCGCGCGTTGAACAGGCGCTTGCCGTTGGGGTGGATCTCGTCGCCGAAGAACACGCCCGGAGAGCGGTGCAATTGGCTCACGATCACGCGCTCGGCGCCGTTGATGATGAAGGTGCCCTTCTTGGTGAGAATCGGGATCTCACCGAGGAACACCTCGCTCTGGATGATGTCCTTCAGACGCTTCTCGCCGCTCTCCTCGTCTTCCTCGTTGATAACGAGGCGCAGGCGCGCCTTGAGCGGCGCCGCGAACGTGAGGTCGCGCTCTTTGCACTCTTCCTCGCTGTACTTCGGCTCGCTGATGATGTAGCCGTGGTACTCGAGCTTGTACTTCCCCTTGGGCGACTCGATCGGGAAGACCGAGTTGAAGACGGACTCCAGGCCCTGGTCCTTGCGCTTGTCGATGGCGACTTCGCGCTGCAGGAACTCGGCGTAGCTCTCCAACTGGATCGCCAACAGATTCGGGATGTCCATGACGTCCGCAATCTTGGCGAACTGTATACGGCCGTATTCGTCGCGGGGATAATCGGTGATTGGCTTGTCGAGCTTCTTGATCATCGTGTCCTCGAAATGACGGGGTCGATTCGCAGTCGCGCGCGTCCGACCATGTTCACAAAGACGCGCACGGGCGCAGCGATTTGAACCGCTGCGCCTCCAAAACGTTCGCGCGGAGGCGCGATTCCGGGAGGGGCGAGCGCGCGGGACGCGCCGCACCCATCCCCGCACTCGAGCTACTTGATGTCGACGGTCGCTCCGGCCTCGACGAGCTGCTTCTTGATCTCCTCGGCCTCGGCCTTGTTCACGCCTTCCTTGACCGGCTTGGGCGCGCCCTCGACGAGGTCCTTGGCTTCCTTCAGCCCCAGACTGGTGATCTGGCGGACGACCTTGATGACCTTGATCTTCTCGGCACCCGCGCTCGAGAGAATAACGTCGAACTCGGTCTTCTCTTCGGCCGGGGCCGCGGCACCCGCGCCGGCGCCGGGCATGGCCGCGAACGCCATCGGCGCCGCCGCCGTGACGCCGAAGCGATCCTCGAGAGCCTTCACGAGCTCCGACATCTCGATGAGGGTCAGGCGCTCGATGGCTTCCATCGCGGCCTGCGCGTTCGAACTGCTCAACTTCACTGCTTCCGACATGATCCTCTGCTCCTTCGATTCTGGCTACGACACTACGACTGCTTCTCTGAAATCTGCTTCAACACGCTCGCGAGGTTGCGCGCGGGTCCTTGCATGACCGACAACAGGTTGCGCGCCGGTCCCTGGATGCCGCCCATGAGTTGCGAGACGAGCTCACCCTTGGTCGGCAGCTTGGACAGCGCGAGCACGCCCTTGGCGTCGAGCACCGCGCCGTCGACGAATCCCGCCTTGAACTTCGGCAGCTCGTGCTCGGACGCGAACTTGGCCAGCACTTTGGCCGGCATGTTCTCGGTCTCGCGGCTGATGGCGATGGCGGTCGGCCCCTCGAAATACGGAGCGAGCGCCTTGGCGGCCGTCTTCTCGATGCCGCGCTTGGCCAGCGTGTTCTTCACGACCTTGAGCTCGACGCCGGCCGCGCGGCAGCGGCGGCGCAGCTCGGTTATCTTCGCCACATTGAGCCCGGTCAGATCCGACAGCACGATGGAACGCGCCGCGCCGATGGATGCTTCGACGGCGTCGACTTGGGCGATTTTTTCCGGACGGGCCATGGTTCCTCCAGTTCGCGCCTACTGCGCGCCTCCGAGCGACGTGCTGTCGAGCTTGACGGACGGGCCCATCGTGGACGAGATCGACAGACTCTTGATGTACTTGCCCTTGCTCGACGCCGGCTTGGCGCGAACGATTTCGTGGATCAACACCTTCAGGTTCTCGAGCAGCTTGTCCGCGTCGAATGAACGCTTGCCGATCGGAATGTGAAGGTTGGCGTTCTTGTCGACGCGGTACTCGACCTTGCCCGCCTTGACGTCGCGCACGGCCTTGGCGACGTCGAAGGTGACGGTGCCGCTCTTCGGGTTCGGCATCAAGCCGCGCGGTCCCAGCGTGCGCCCGAGCTTGCCGACTTCGCCCATCAAGTCGGGCGTAGCTATAATGACGTCGACGTCGGTCCAACCTTGCTGGAGCTTGGGCAGGTACTCGTCGGCGCCGACGAAGTCCGCGCCCGCTTCGGACGCTTCGCGCTCTTTCTCGCCGCGCGCGAGCACCAGCACGCGCACCGTGCGACCGGTGCCGTGCGGCAGCACGACGGTGCCGCGCACCTGCTGGTCCGCCTGGCGGGGGTCGACCGACAACTGGGCCGACAACTCGATGGTCTCGTCGAACTTCGCGGTCGCCGTGTCCTTGACCAGCTGGACCGCGGCGTCGAGGTCATAGGTCTTGGTGGCGTCGACCTTCGCGGCCGCCTGCGTGTAACGTTTGCCCTGCTTCATTCCTATCCCTCCACCACGATGCCCATGCTGCGCGCGGTGCCGGCCACCATGCGCGCGGCGGCTTCGACGTCCTCGGCGTTCAAGTCGGCCATCTTGGTCTCCGCGATCTTGCGCACCTGGGCCATGGTCACCTTGCCGACCTTGTTCTTGTTGGGCTCGCCCGAGCCCTTCGCGAGTCCCGCCGCCTGCTTCAACAGCACCGACGCCGGCGGCGTCTTGGTGATGAAGTCGAACGAGCGATCGGAGTACACGGTCAGGAGCACCGGCGTCACGACGCCGGCCGCCTGCTGCGTGCGCGCGTTGAACTGCTTGCAAAACTCCATGATGTTCACACCGTGCTGGCCCAGCGCGGGGCCGACCGGCGGTGCCGGCGTCGCCTGTCCGCCGGGAATCTGGAGCTTGACGGTCGTGACGACCTTTTTCCCTTTTCCGCCGCCCTTGGCGGGCGCGGACGGTTTGTTCGGAGCAGCCATGTCTCTCTTACACTCCTAGATGTTCTCGACTTGCAGAAAGTCCAGCTCGACCGGCGTCTCGCGGCCGAAGATGCTCACCAGCACGCGCAGTTTCCCGCGCTCGACGTTGATCTCGTCGATCACGCCGGTGAAATCGCTGAAGGGACCGTCCTTGATGCGAATGTGCTCGCCCAGGGTGAACGGTATCTCCGGGATGATCGTCTGCTTCTCTTTGTCCATGCGGCCCAGGATGCGCTCGACCTCGGACTTGGTCAGCGGCTGCGGACCCGACGACGTCCCCACGAAGCCGGTCACACCCGGTAGATCGTTGACGAGGTGGAACGCCTCGTCGGACATGTGCATCTCGATCAGGATGTAGCTGGGAAAGAACTTCCGCGTCGTGATGGTCTTCTTCCCCTTCTTCATCTCCGCGACTTCCTCGGTCGGCACCACGATCTGTCCGAAGTGGTCCCGAATCGAGGACGCGTTGATCATCTTCTGGATGTTCTCGCGCACCTTGTTCTCGTGCCCGGAGTACGTGTGCACGACGTACCAGCGCATCGGAAGCGCCGACTTCTCGGGCGCTTCGGCGGGGACGCGGGCGGGCTCCGCCGCCGCGGTCGTTTCCTCGTGCACGTTCTTCTCCTCGCTCATCATCATTACGCCTATCCGAACACCAGCTTGATGATCCGGCTCAAAATCTGATCGACGATGCCGGTGAACACGGTCACGATCAGCGTCGCGACGATGACGACGCGCGTCGAATCGATCAGGTCCTGGCGCGAGGGCCAGGTTACCTTCTTGAGCTCGGTCCGCGTTTCCGCGAGGTATGTCTTGATGCGTTCGATCATCTCTATCTATCCAATGTGATGGCAGGCCCGGCAGGAATCGAACCCGCAACCCCCGCTTTTGGAGAGCGGTGCTCTACCAATTGAGCTACGGACCTGCGCTTACCTTTGGCGCGCCGCCCTATCTCGTCTCTTTGTGCTCCGTGTGCGAATTGCACCAGCGGCAGAACTTCTTGTACGCGAGCCGGTCCTGGTGCTTTTTCTTGTTCTTCGTCGTCGAATAGTTACGGCGTTTGCACTTCGCGCACGCCAATGTGACGATGTCTCGCACGTTCACTCACCTACTTGATGATTTCGGTCACGACGCCGGCGCCGACGGTACGGCCGCCCTCGCGGATCGCGAACCGCAACTCCAGGTCCATCGCGATCGGCGTGATCAACTCGATCTCCATCTCCACGTTGTCGCCCGGCATCACCATCTCCGTCCCCGTTGGCAACGTCGCCACGCCCGTCACGTCCGTCGTCCGAAAATAGAACTGCGGCCGGTACCCGTTGAAAAACGGCGTGTGCCGCCCGCCCTCTTCCTTGGTCAGGATGTACGCCTTCCCCTTGAACTTCGTGTGAGGCGTGATGCTCTTCGGCGCCGCCAACACCATCCCCCGCTCGATGTCTTCCTTCTCCAGTCCGCGCAAGAGCAACCCCACGTTGTCCCCCGCCTCCGCCACGTCCAGGAGCTTGCGGAACATCTCCACGCCCGTCACCACCGTGTCCGTCGTGTCCTTGATCCCCACGCGCTCCACCTTGTCCCCCACCTTCACGACACCGCGCTCGATGCGTCCTGTCGCCACCGTCCCGCGCCCCGTGATCGAGAACACGTCCTCCACCGGCATCAAGAACGGCTTGTCCTTCTCCCGCTTCGGCGTCGGAATGTAGTCGTCCACCGCCTTCATCAGCTCCAGGATCGGCTTGGCACTCGCGTCGTCCTCGCCCTCCATCGCCTTCAAGGCGCTCCCCCGAATGATCGGAATGTCGTCGCCCGGAAACTCGTAGCTCGAGAGCAACTCCCGAACTTCCAGCTCCACCAGGTCCAACAGCTCCGGATCGTCCACCATGTCCACCTTGTTCAGGAACACCACCATGAACGGCACGTTCACCTGGCGCGCCAGCAACACGTGCTCCCGCGTCTGTGGCATCGGCCCATCCGCCGCACTCACCACC
>JAKEHA010000330.1 GCA_022615275.1 Candidatus Latescibacterota bacterium | reverse complement strand
TCGTTCAGTTCGCCCACGAGTGCGACGACCGGTACCTCGGCGGGCGCACCGATCAGCGCGCGCAGCTTGGCGCGCACCGCGTCGCGGCGCGCCGCGAGCGCCTCGTAGGGTGTGACGTCGATGCCGTTGTAGATCACGACCGCCTTGCTCTCGGGGAACCAGGGTGCGTCGCGCATCATCGTGCGCTTGGTGGCTTCCGAGTTGACGATGACGCGATCGACGTCGCCGGTATACACGATTCGATAGTGGCGCTTGTCCTTGAGTGGAAACTCGCTGCCGCGGCGCGGGATCAAGCGCGGCTTGGCCGGGCGCGGGCGTAGCGCGCGCGCGGCGCGAATCGCGGCCGCGGCCAGGCGAATCTCGCGATCGAGATTGGGGACGATGACGTGGGGTTGGAAGCGCCGCACGAGTGCCGTCAGCGTGGCCACCGCGAAGGGATCCACGTCGCCGCGCATCTCGAGCTCGGTGAGGGGAATGCCGCGCGCGGGCGCGCGTGTGGCGAGCACACTGCCGGGCCGGGCCACCAGGCGCGCGTCGTGTCCGCGCGCGCGCAACCCCGAGGCGGTGTCCAGCATCCAACGCTCTCCCCCGCCGTAACGGCGCAGCGACGACACGAACACGATTTTCTTGGGTTGCACCAATAGCTCCGGAAAACGACCGCGCCGCGCCTTGCGAAACGGGAATGCCAAGCGCGAGGCGGCGAGCCAGGAGTCTACTGCGCTAACCGCCCGGTCGCCAGGGATTTCAGGGCCCTACCGGGAGCGACGCGGCGCCCTCGACCCTTGCGCGCCACGCCGCGTCGTGCGAGGATTTCGCGGCATATCGGTTGCACCGTTCCTGACCGCCCCCAACGACCAACTGGAGCGACATCATGCGGTGTGGGTCCCGGCCAGAATCGGCCGCGAGCGTTTCCACGCTCGCGCGCATCCTCGCGGCGGCGGCGTTGCTCGCCGGTCTCGCGTGCTCGCAGACGTCCGAGCCTTCGGACACGACGACCCAGAGCGGGTGCGTCACCGATTTTTCGTGTCCCTACGGCGAAGAGTGCGCGGGAGGCGGCTGCGCCCCCATCGCCGCGTCGCTCTATCCCCACATCCAGACCGCATCGGTTCAGCACCGGGGTCCGCTCGACGACGCCGAAGTGGTCTGGCGCGCCCAGCACGCCGATCTCTTGATCGGCGGCATTCGCGCCGACGTCGCGCGCGCGGCCAACCCCAACGTGCGCATGTTCGATTACGTTTTGACGCGCTTCCACCGGTTCGACCAGGGAACCAAGACCGCGTGGGACTGGGGGCTCGCGCACGGCTACGACCCGGAGGACTTCTACCTGCATTATCGCGAGGACGTGGACGTGCCGACGTGGGAGTCGACCGTCATCGTGTCGGGATTCCCGGCCGGGCGCGCGCCGGGATGGAACCCGGGCGGCGCCAACGCGTCGGCCACCAGCCGCAGCCAGTCGCGCGTCGTGGGTTATTACTACGGCGGGGAACCCTGGCACTTCGCCAACCTCGCGCACGCAGGCTATCGCGCGTTCCTGGCCGAGCACATCGCGGGATTGATCGACGGCACCTGGTACTTCAACCAGCCCTTCGCGACCGGCCCCATCGACGGCGTGTTGATGGACGAAGCGATCTGGTACCCGCGGTTCGGCGAGGGGTTGCTCGACCATTCGAGCGAATACTGGGGGCAGCCGATCGACGACGATCATCCCTACACGCGCGCCGTCGAGTACGTGTTTCCGGCCATGGCGCAATCGATGATGGACGAATTCGCGAGCACGAAGGACATCATGCCCAACTACGGGCACGTGCTGTTTCTCAATTACCCCAATCGATGCGCGCAAAACATCCAGACGACGACTCCGTGGATTCTGGGCGAGGTGTGGGTGTCATACACGGGCGCCGCGAGCCCGACCTCCGGCAGCAACCGCGCCATCACCTACGACAACGACTACGTCAATGCGGTACGCGAGATCATCCGGCAAACGCGCGCCGGCGGACGGCGCGTCCTGGGCGCGCAGGACCGGTTTTTCGGCGTCGGCGGCAGCGACCGCGGCAAGTTGCTGACATTGGGGCTGTATTACATCCTGCACAACAGGCACACGTACTACATGTACACGTCGACCGGGGATTCGAACAATGGCCACATCTCGACTTGGGGATGGAATCCGGCCGTGCAGTACGACATCGGGCAACCGGCCTTGATCCCACCCGGCGCGGTCGACTTCGAGGGGCGGTCGAACACGCGCGAGCACTGGGTATTCGCGACCGGCGCCGACCCGGCGGTGCCGTCGCTCACGTATCGCGTGTTGGCGCGCCGCTTCACCAACGCGCTCGTGCTCATGAAGCTGCTGCCCGCGGGCTCGAGCGTTGACAATTCCAGCATCACCATCCACGCGCTCGACGGATCCTACGGCGTGCTGCAGGCGGACGGGCTGGTCGGCCCCACCGTCACGCAGGCGAGCATCCGCAACAACGAAGCGCTGATTCTAATTCCGCAGGACTAGTGGGAGCTAATCGGCCGCGGGAGCGCCACGATCGACGCGCCGAATAGCGAGGTAGGTCGTGTCGTCGAAGTGCTTGGCGCTGCCGGTGAACTGGCGCACACCCGCGTACAGAGCAGTACACAGCCGGTACGGCATGAGCGAGAGATTGGCGCGCACCGACTGGATGAACCGCTCTTCTCCGTATTCCTCCTCGGCCGCGTTGCGCGCTTCGGTGGCGCCGTCGGTGTAGCACGCCAGCACTTCGTCGGTGAGACGAAAACGCCCCTCCGACCACGTCGCGTCCTTGAGGATCCCCAGCACGGGGCCGCCCACTTCGAGCAAGCGGTAGGAGCCGTCGGGCGCCATCACGATGGGCGCGTTGTGCCCCGCGTTGCAGTAGCTCACCTCGCCCGTATCCGGGTCGAGCACGCCGATGAAGGCGGTGACGAAGTCGCCCGGGCGCACGGTCTCCAATAGAATCTGATTCGCACGCACCGCAATCTGGCGCGCGGTCGCGGTATAGGGCCCCATCGTGCGCAGGATGGCGCGGAAGCTGGCCATCAAGAGTGACGCCGGCACGCCCTTGCCGGCCACGTCCGCGATCGCGAACGCGATCAGACGGTTCATGGACGGGAAAAAGTCGTAGTAGTCGCCGCTCACTTCGAGCGAGGGGAAGTTCGCGCCCGCCATGCGGAAGGAACCCGAGATCAGCGACTTGCGCGGGCTGAAGAACTCCTGCACGGTACGCGCGATGCGCAGCTCCTCCTCGATCTCGAGCTTCACCCTGCGCTCTTCGTACAGCTGCGCGCGCTCGATGGCCACGGCCGCCTCGGACGCGAATGCTTCCAAGAGGCGCAGGTCGTTCTCGGAGTACGCGTCGAGGCGGTCGCTCTCCAGGTTGAACAGCCCCAGCACGTTGCCCCGCAGCAACATGGGTGCCACCAGCTCCGAGCGCGTGCGCGCTCGAATGTTGTGGTAGTTGGGATGGTTGCGCACATCGGGCACGATGATGCTGGTCTTGGTCTTCGCTACGACGCCGACCAGTCCTTCGTCCATCTTGACGTGGATGCGCTCGGTAGCCGTACGCGGATAGCCGGTGTGGAGCACGCTGGTGATGGAATCGGTCTTGCGGTCGATCAAGAAGATGGCCGCGGCGTCGAAGTCGACCACCTTCTTGAGGTTCTTGAGAATTCGATCGAGCGCCTCGTCGCGCGTGAGCGACTTGCCCACGTCCGCGCTCACCTCGGCCAGGAGCGAGTATTCCAAGCGGCGCCGGTTGGCCTCGGCGCGCAGCCGCGCGTTGGCCACCGCGACCGCGACGTGCTCGCCCAACGGCACCAGCAGGCTGACGTCGTCGTCATTGAAGGGCTCTTCGATCTTGCGATTGACGATTTCGAGCACGCCGCGCACGGTGCCGCGGCGCATGAGCGGGATCGCGACCAGCGCCTGCACCTTGAGCCCGAGCTTCTTCTCGAGGTTGATGGCGATCTCGCCGCGCGCCTTGGGATCGTTGATGACCAAGGGCTGGCGCTTGTCCCACACCACGCCCATCACCCCCGCGCCCTTGGACAACGCGGTGCCGCGCAGCTCCTTGTCGTCGGCGCCCAGCGCGCGCTCGAACACCAGGCGCGTGCCGGTCTCGTCCATGACGGAGACCAGCACCGCCTCGGCGCGCATCGCGCTCTTGACGATCTTGAGAAGCCCCCCCAAGAGCTCGCCGAACTCCAGCGATGCGTTGAGCGTGCGGCTGGCTTGGGCCAACAGCTCGACTTCGCGGGCCTTGGCCTGCAATAACTGTTTTTCCGTGGTCAATTCGATCTCCGGGGCGTCGGTCTTCGGAATACGAAGCAAGTTGTCCATGCTTCTATAATTAAGGGCGCGGTGTCAAGACGATAGTAAGGCGCAAAGAAGGCGCGGTGAATAGCGCCCTCCCAGGAAGCGGCGCGCGCAGAGGTGGCTTACGAAAAGTCTCTCACCCGGTCGGCGATTTCGAAGAACGCCTTCGCGACCGGCGAGTCCGGATTCGATTGCACAATGGGACGGCCTTCGTCGCCCACCCTGCGCACCTCGGGATCGAGCGGAATCTCCCCCAGGAAGGGGACGTGCAGTCGCTCCGCGATCTTGCGGCCGCCGCCGTGCGCGAAGATCTCCGTGTGCTCGCCGCAGTGCGGGCACACGAAGTAGCTCATGTTCTCGACGATGCCCAACACGGGCGCGTTGACGGTGCGATACATCTCGAGACCCTTCTCGGCATCGACCAAAGACAACTCCGACGGCGTGGTCACGATGATCGCGCCCGTGAGCGGGACGGTTTGCACGAGGGTGAGCTGCGCGTCCCCGGTGCCGGGCGGCATGTCGATCATGAGATAGTCGAGTTCGCCCCACTCGACATCCTGCAGGAACTTCTTCACGACACCCATGACGATGGGTCCGCGCCAGATGACGGGCTGGCCCTTCTCGGTCAGGAATCCGAGCGACATCAGCTTGAGGCCGTCTTTCTCGACCGGGGCGATCTCTTTCTTGGTCCCCGGCTGCGGCCGGTCGTTGGTGCCCATCAGCACGTGGATCGACGGCCCGTACACGTCGGCGTCCATGAGGCCGACGCGCGCGCCGCGTTTGGCGAGTGCGAGGGCCAGGTTCACGCACACCGTCGACTTTCCCACGCCGCCCTTGGCCGACGACACCGCGACGATGCGCGCCACACCGGCGATCGGTGCCTGCGATTCGAACGGGCTCGGGCCGCGCGCGGGACCCGGCGGCGCGTGTCCGCCCGCGCGCTGCGGCCCCGACGCCGTCCCCAACTTGGGCTTGGCACCCTTGGTCATGACGATGACTTCGCGCACGCCACCCAGCTTCTTGATGGCCTCGCGGCTCTCGGCTTCGACGCGTTCCTTGACGCGGGCGTCGTCGACCGGGAGGTTGAGCGAGAGCATCACCATGCCGCCGTCCACGCCGATCTTCTCGACGCGGTTCTGCGACACGATGCTGCCTACCCCGTAGACGTCGATGACGGCTTCCAGCGCGGAGCGAATGTCGGCTTGCGTAGTCATGATGCCATCGAACTATAGCGGTCCGAAGGTGCGCGCGCAACCGCGCAGCGCGGGTCGGTTGGGCCGCGTGCCCCGAAGACGACACCCACGCGTACGGGCACTCCAAGGCCGAGTACTTCGCGAGCGGAGACGGCGTCCACTACCACGCGCTGCGCACGCGGCAAGCGGGCGCGAAGCGATTCGTATCCGTGCACGTGCTCGTGCCGGGGTCGTGGACGGTACAGCGGGGACACGAACTACTGGAGAGAGTCGAAAGCGATATCCGCGGCGCACTACCCAACGTTTCCGTGCTGACCCACCTGGAGTCGCTCGACGACCCCGCGTCGTGGAGGGACATCACGCTGGAGCGC
>JAKEHA010000010.1 GCA_022615275.1 Candidatus Latescibacterota bacterium | reverse complement strand
GACAGCGTCAGCGCGACGATGCCGGAGACGATGACCGCGCCCGCCAGCGCGAACGCGAACTCGCGAAACAACGCCCCCGTGAGGCCGCCCTGGATGCCGACCGGCGTGTACACGGCGGCCAGCGTAATCGTCATGGCGATGATCGGACCCACCAGCTCGCGCGCGCCCTGGATGGCCGCGTCGAACGGTTTCTTCCCCATGTGCAGGTGGCGCTCGACGTTTTCGACCATGACGATGGCGTCGTCGACCACCAATCCCACGGAGAGCACGATGGCGAGGAGCGTCAGCAGGTTGATGGTGAAGCCCGCGAGCATCATCAAGAACACCGCACCCACCAGCGAAATGGGAATCGCGATCACGGGAATGATCACCGAGCGCACCGAGCCCAGGAACAGGAAGATGACCGCGATGACGATGAGCAGCGTCTCCGAGAGCGTCTCCAGCACTTCGTGGATCGCGTCTTCGATGTACTTGGTGGAGTCGTAGGGAATCCCGGCCTTCATGCCCGCCGGCAGCTGCGACTGGATCTCCGGCATCGCCTCGCGCACGCGCGCGATCACCTCGAGCGAGTTGGCGTTGGGCAGGACCCAGATGCCCATGAAGGTCGCGGTCTCGCCGTTGAAGCGGACGTCTTCCTCGTAGTTCTCCGCGCCGAGCACGATGTCGGCGATCTCCCCGAGGCGGACGACGACGCCGTTCTCTTCCTTGACCACGAGCTGCTCGAACTCCTCGACCGTGTTGAGGTCCGTGTTCGCGACCAGGTTCACCGACACCATCGAGCCCTTGGTGGCGCCCAGCGCCGACAGGTAGTTGTTGTCGGCCAGCGCGTCGTGGACCTCGGAGGGCGCGATGCCGAGCGCCGCCATCTGGTCCGGCTTGAGCCATACCCGCATCGCAAAGGTGCGGTCGCCCAGGATATCCGCGCGCTGCACGCCGCTGATGGCGGAAAGCTTGGGCTGCACCACGCGCGTCAGATAGTCGGTGATCTGATTCTGATCCAGATCCGCCGACGAGAATCCCAGGTACATGGCGGCGAACTGGTTGTCGGCCGTCTCCAACTCGATGATGGGCGCTTCCGCCTCCGGGGGCAGGTCGTTGCGCACCTGCGCCACCTTGGCCTGAATCTGCGTCAACGCCGCGTTGGTGTCGTAGTTGAGCTTCAGGTGAACCGTGATGGTGCTGATACTCTGCGCGCTCGACGACTCGATGTAGTCGATGCCGTCCGCGCTCGCGATCACGCGCTCGAGCGGCGTCGTAATGAAGCCGCGCACCAGGTCGGCGTTGGCGCCGATGTAGGCGGTCGTGATACGCACCACCGCGATATCGCTGCGCGGGTACTGGCGCACGCTCAAGGAGCGGATCGACTGCAACCCCGCGATCAGAATGACGAGGTTGACGACGATCGCAAGGACGGGCCGGCGAACGAACAGGTCGGTGAACTTCATTTAGCTGTCCTCCGGCTCCGGCGCGAGGTCGTTCGACGGCGTCACCTGGTTGTTGACGTGCACGGCCGCGCCGGGTCGCAGCTTGAACACCCCGGAGGTCACGATCTCTTCGCCCGGCTTGACACCCTGCACCGCCACCTGATCGCCGCGCGCGAGTCCGAGCTTCACGAACTGCTGGCGCACGCCGCGGTATTTCGCACCGTCGGGACCTTCGACGTCTTCGACGATGAAGACCGAGTCGCCGTAGGGCGCGTAGCTGATGGCCGAGGCCGGAACCGCCACCACCGCGCTCGATTCGCCCACGACGACGCGCGCTTCGACGAACATGCCCGGGCGCAGCTGGCCGTCGCGATTGGCGAAGGTCGCTTGCACGCGGATGTTGCGCGTCGCTTCGTCGACGATGGAATTGACGGCGCTGATGCGCCCCGTGATCTCGACGCCGGGCTGGTTCTCGAGCGCGACCCTCACCTCACCGCCGACGCGGACGGATGCGGTCGATTGCTGCGGCACCGAGAAGTCGACGTATACGGGGTCGAGCGCCTGCAGCGGAACCACCGGGTCGCCTCCGTTCAAGTACTGACCCAGGTTCACCTGGCGGATGCCGAGCACGCCCGCGAACGGCGTGCGGATGGTCTTGCGCGCGATCAGCGCGCGCATCTCCTGGACGCGTGCGTCGGCCTGCTTGGACTCGGCGTCCACGCGGTCGAACTCCGCCTGCGAGGTAACACCCTTCGCGCGCAACCCGCGCGAGCGCTCGAGGTTGAGCGTGGCGAGATCGCGCTGGGCCTCCGCCGCGGCGAGCTGCGCCCGCTCCTGGCTGGTGTCGAGCTCGACCAGCACTTCGCCCGCGTTCACGCGCTTGCCCGACTCGAATCGGATCGCCGTCACCACTCCCGGAAGGTCGGCGCTGACGACGACACCTTGCTTGGCCGTCACCGTGCCGATCACGCCCAGGCTTCCCTGCCAGTGGTCCTCGCCGGCCACGACCGTGGTCACCGCCTCGGGGGGCATTTGGAACGCGGCCCCTTGCGCGATCGCGTCTTGAATCTGCTTGTACTTGAAGAGCCCCAGCGTCCCGACGAACGCGACGATGGCTGCCAACATGACGATCATTCGCTTGCTCATGAGATGCGCCTCCTTAGCGCGCCGTATCTCTACGGTGACTCTCCTCTGGCGGTGTCCTCTACGGTGATTCCCCGCTGGTCGAGGAGCGCGCCCGTCGCGCGCGCCACGCCGGTGCGCGCGATGCGGTAGTCCGCGTGGGCCGATATCTCGTCCAAGCGTGCGCTCGACAAGTCGTTCTGTCTCGTTAGCACCAGGAAGTTCGTGGAAAGGCCCGCGTCGTAGCGGTCCTTCTCGGCCGAGAGCTGGATCTCCGCCGCCTCGCGGCCCGCGCGCGTCGCTTCGATGCGCTGGCCCGCGGTCTCGAGCGCGGCGATGGCGTCGAGCACCTCGGCGCGCACGAACTTGCGCGTGCGCGCCATCTCGGCTTCGGCCTGCCGCTGCGCGTGCTTCGCGTTGGCGTCGGCGGCTTGCGCGGCGTCGTTGCCGATCGGGTACGAAAACACGAGCCCGGCGCGCACGTCGTCGAAGTCGCCGTCGCCGAGCATGCTCCACGAATCGCCCCACTCGCCCTGGTAATCCTCCGGTACCACGACCGGATTGCCCTGCGCGTCGGTGGCGGCGGGGTTGCCGGAACCCGCGATGCCGAAGCGGTCGTACGAGACTACGGCGTCGAGCGCGGGGCGGGTTCCACTGTGCGAGAAGGAGCGCTCGGCCGCGCGCCGCTCGACGATCGCGCTCATGACCTCGAGCTCGGGGCGAGACGTGAGCGCGCGCTCCATGGCGTCGCCGCGATCGACGGTTTCGATTTCGATATTGCGTTCGAATTCGGGCACGAACGACTCCTCCCACAATTCGGCGTCGTCGTCCGCGAGCATGAGGACCTTGAGCGCAGTGTCGGCGCGCGAGGCCGCCTCGCGGGCCGCGAACAATTCGCCGCGACGCCGTTCCAGCTCGGCGCGCGGCTGCGAGATCTCGGTCTCGGGAGCGGCTCCGGTCTGGACGCGCGCCTCGGTCTCCGCGAGCTGGGCTTCCGCCAATTGCACCGATTCTTCGCGCACGCGAACTTCGGCTCGGGCGGCGGCGAGGTCCCAGTAGGCGCGCTCCACCTCGGCCACCGTATCGCTTATCTCTTGGCGCAACTCGGCGGAGCTGCGCTTGCGATCGGCGTCGGCGACGCGAATCGACGTGCGCTCCGCGTCGGCCGAGAATCCGCGCAAAAGCGGCTGTCGCAGCTCCACGCCGACCCGCGTTTGATAGGCGGGCGAAAGCAGGTCGAAGGTTCCGTTGGTCTCGAAGCGCCCCGTGATCGCGCGCGCGCTGAGCCTTGCGCCGGTCGGTATGTATTGCGAGAGCACCGCGCTCCCTTCCACCGACTCGGTGGTCGGGGCACCCTCGCCCGGCGGCGCCCCCGAAAAAGCCGAGTTGACCGGCTGCTGGGTCTGGCGCCAGTATCCGTCCAGATCGAAGAGCGGGTTGTATACGCCGCGTGCGCCCGACGCGGTCGCCTCGGCGGCGGCCGCGGATTCACGCGAGATGAAGATGCCCTCGTTCTTCTTGAGCGCGAACTCCACCGCTTCCTCGAGCGCCAGCGGCCGTTCGGCGGCGGTTGCGGGCACAGCGAGGCACGCGATCATGGTCGCGGCCACAACCAGGTTCCGCACGACTTGGAATCTCACTTCACACCTCCACGTAGATCGGTTTTCTGCAGGCACGGGTGAATGCTATTCGCGAATCGTACCAGCATTCGCAAGTCGAGCGACAGTAGGGCTTCGCGCTCGCATTCGTTCAGCTCGCAGCCGGCTTCCATGACGACGTACAACGTCGCGTGCGGATCCATGACGAAGCGGTGCCGGAAGCCTTCGTCGGTCACCAACTGACCGAGCACCCGTTCCACGTTCTGTTGACTCATTTCAACGTTCCTTGGCGTTCGTTTAGGCGGTCGGCGCCGGGCGCTGCTATCTGCGCATTGCCCGGCGCCTCGCCTCTAGAACCGATACGTCAGCCCGAAGGTGCCTCGCGGCATCCAGATCGGGTCCGCTTCGGTTCCGTCCGAAAGTCCTACCGCGTCGTCCTGCGGAAACGAGACGAACTCGCGGAAATCCGCGCGCAGCGACAACGTCTCGGTCAGGGGGAGGTTGGTCCCGAGGCCGAAGTTGATCGCGAACGTCGTCTCCGACGACTCGAGTTGCGGGTAGTTGTCCGCGTCGGTCGCGGACAGGAAGGTCATGGCACCCAAGCCCGCCGTCACGTACGGCGACCACGCGGGGCTGCCCACGGGGATATGTGCGCGCACGTTGGCCTGGTACGTGAGCACGTCCGGGCTCTTGAGGTCCTGGCTCGCGCCCGTTCCCGTGTCAACCGTGTTCGCGACCGGAATCAGCCACGCCAACTCGCCCTCGATCGCGAACAGCGCGCTCGCGCGGTAGCCGACCGAAGCGGCGATGGGGATGTTGACGAAGTCGTCCGGCAGCGCGGTGTCGTTCTCGATCAAGCCCTGGACGCCGCCCAAGAGCGACGCCTCCCAACGTGCGCCGTTATCGGCGAACGCGGGCGAGGCCAGAACCGCGACGATGGTCGCGAGCGCGAGTGCCGCTCCAAACACAGCCAGCTTCACTGTCTTCATGTGATCCTCCTTCGATGTTCCGTCGTGGGACGGATGATGGTTTCGATCCGTGTCTCGTCTTGATGACGAGTGATGACTTCGATTTTCGACAGCGCGCGGACGGAAAAATCCGCGTGCGCGATCGATGATTCGGTGATTCCCCTATCTCAAGGGTTGTGCCAGTAGCGGAAGTTTTTTCCGCTACCGGCTAACGTGCGGCATATCAATCACTTGGCGCGGGGAAAACCGCCCACGAGGGCGATGGAGGTCGAGCGGTGGTTGTCGATATATCGACAACTTGTCGATGCGTCGACAGCAGATTACGGATGCGCGGACTGGGTCGGTGCGAGTCCCTCGCGAAACCACGCGAGCAACTCGGCGGCGAACGCCTCGTGGCCGGCGTCGGTGAAGTGATCGAAGAAGACATCGCGACCGCTCGCCTGGAGTGCGACGAGGCGCTCGGTCGGATCGATCATCGATACCTGGTTGCGCGCGCAAACGTCGCGAAGCCACGCATGCCAATCGTCCGCTGGCAGTTGGGGCGTCTTTACGGCGGCGGTGCGCGGGACATAGGCAATCACGAAGGTGCGTCCACTCGCCTCGACCTCCCGCTTCCATTCGACGATGACGCGCTCGGTGAGAAGGGCGGCGTGGTCGCGCAAACTGTCGGGCCACGTCGACGGCGGTGAAATAGCCGCGATCGGAGCATTCCGTCCGGCCGGTGCGGCCATGTGTCGTTCGGCTTCATCCACGCGAAGATCGATGCCGCGGCTCTGCAAGAAGCGAACGCGCGTCTCGATGGTGCTGAACAAGAGCGAGTTGCTCTTCAGGTACTGCCAGGTCCGGTGTTTCCAGCGAGCCTTGTGGGCGTTGCGCTCCGCGAACGAACGATCAATCGCGAGCGAATCCCCGACGAGGACGGGGTACGGCACGTCGTCGCTGAAGTTCAGGGCAGGAACGTTGTTGCCGGGATCGTTCTCGCAGAACACGTAGACCACGTGGTCGAGATCGAGCGTTTCCATCCACCGCCGGCACTCGAGCCACGATTGCAGAGTGCCATAGCCCATCATGGAGATGGCGATGCACTCGTATTGGCTCGACGCGGTAGGGCGGTTCAGCTCGGCCTCCAGCCGCCCGTGGAATGTTTGCGCGAGTGGAACTTGGCGGGCTTCCGTGAACGAATCTCCGAAGAATCCGATGCGAATCGCGCCGGCCATCTTGAATAGGCCGTGATCGGCGTCCAAGTAACCCCAGTCGTTCACGCGCCGACGCACGTGATCGCCGCGTTCGTTGCGGTAAATCATCGTGGTATGGGGATAGAAGCGCTGACCGGTGACGTCGTCGTAATAGAACGTGTGGTACGTGATGCCGGGGATGGGAGCGACCGTCAGCACGATCTCGGCGATGACGCACGCGAGCACGAGCGCTGCGCCTACCAGCACCGTGTAGGCCGCGAACCGACGACGACGAGGCGGGAGCACGGAATCAGCGGATGTTGTATTTCTCGAGACGCGTGTAGAGCTGCGCGCGGCTCAATCCGAGCAGCCGGGCCGCCTTCGACTTGTTGCCGCGGGCCTGGTTGAGCGCCTTCTCGATGTAGCTGCGATCCATGGCCTCGAGGTCGCCCGGGATGAGCGGGGTCGCCGGTTCGAGCGCGGCGCTGCCGCGCGCGGGAGCCGCCGTCTTGACCATCGGCAGATGCGCGCGCGTGATGAGTCCGCCGTCGCACAGGAGAATCGCGCGCTCGATTGCGTTGCGCAGCTCGCGCACGTTGCCCGGCCACGGATACTCGAGCAGCCACTCGCGCCCGTCGCGCGAGATGCCCGCGGCCGGGCGTCCCATCGCGGCGCCGAGCTCTTCCAGGAACGACTCGGCCAGCGGGAGAATGTCTTCCGGGCGCTCGCGCAACGCCGGAATCCGGATCTCGAACACGTTGAGGCGGTAGTAGAGGTCTTCGCGAAAATCGCCGCGCGCGATCGCGGCCGCCAGATTGCGGTTGGTCGCGGCCACGACGCGCACGTCCGCCTTGAGCGTGCGGGTACCGCCCACGCGCTGGAACTCGCGCTCCTGCAACACGCGCAGGAGCTTGGCCTGCACGAGCGGGCTCATCTCCGCGATCTCGTCCAGGAACAGCGTTCCGCCCGCCGCCTGTTCGATGCGCCCGGTCTTGGTTGCGACCGCGCCCGTGAAGGCCCCTTTTTCGTGGCCGAACAACTCGGACTCGAGCAGATGCTCGGGGAGTGCCGCGCAGTTGATGGCGACGAACGGCTTCTCCGCGCGCGGCGATCCTTGGTGGATCAGGCGCGAAACCACTTCCTTGCCGGTCCCCGATTCGCCAGTGATGAGTACGGTCGTGTCCGACGACGCGACCCGGCCCACGTGGCGCAGAACTTCTTTCCACGGAAGCGACTGACCGACCACCTTGGTGCGGCCGCGCGATTCCAGCTCGCGCGTGAGCGCTTCGATCGTGACTTGCAGGCGCTGCGCGCGCTCCAGCGCTTCCGCGGCCACGCGGGCTTCCTCGGCGAGTCGCTGGTGCGACAGCACCAGGGCCAATCGATCGGCGAGACGGCGGGCCACTTCGACGTCTTCCATGGCGTAGCGCGAGGGCTCGCGATGGAAAAACCCGATGCTGCCCTGAACTTCTCCGCCTATCAGTTTCACGGGCACCTTGAGCCACGAGCGCATTCCGGTGGCGATCAGGATCAGGTTGCGTTCCGTGTTGGAAGCGAGCTGCGCCGGAATGTCCTGGAGAATCTCGAACTCGAACAGCTTGCGCCTGGCGTATTCCTCTTCGGTGAGCACGAACGGCTTCGAAGGCGGCTCGATATCGGCCTCGCCCGCGACGGCCATGGTGTAGACCGAGCGCGTATTCTCGTCGAAGCCGCCCAGGAACACCAGGTCGTGCGGCAGTATGGTGTGCACCGCCCTGGACAGGCGCTCGAAGACGTCGCGCACGTCCAGCGACTCCGCGAGCGAACCGAGCGCGGTCTCCAGCCGGTCCAGCCGCTCGCGCCGGCGACGCTCTTCGTCCCATATGCGCCAGTGCTCAACCGCGGAGCCCAAGAGCGCCGCGATCGGACGCAACACCTCTTGGTGCTCGTCGCGGAAGGCGTGTTTCTGGAACGAATCGATCCACACCCCGCCCGTGAACACGTCGCCTGAGAAGAAGGGTTGCCACATCGACGAGCGCGTGCCGCCTTCGAGGATCATCCGGTCCATGCAGAAACTCGTGTCGAACTCGGCTTCGGCGTCGTTGACGCGCGGGAGCGGACCCGGATGGGGACGGATGCGCGGAGAGAAGTCCTCGAACAGGCACGCCGTTCCGGGGCACTCGCTGTCCTTGTCCATCGGGAAGGTGGCGGCGTGGAGGACGGCGCGGTCCCCTCCCACCACACGGATCACACCCATGTGGTCGAACGGGATGACCTGGCGAACCGACGTCGCGACGCGCTCGAAAACGCTTTGTAATTCAAGCGTTTCCGACGCTGTCTCGGCGACCTCGGAGAGAACTCGAGCGACGATTTGCGGGTCCATTGGAGGCGAAGGACTCCCAGCTTAGTTGAGTTTGACCTCGTTTATGATAAGGCCGGACCGGCCCCGCCGCCAGGGGTTTGATGCAGGGCGCGTCCGCGCTAGTGAGAAGGACCGAGCATGGCGCGGTAGCGCGCGGCCAGATCCACCCGTCCGCGCGATTCCAGGAGGCGCACCAGTCGCGAGAGCGTTTCCACCGTCGTCGGATGGCGCTCGCCCAGCCGTTCGAGCTGGATGTCGGCGCCGGCGAGATACAACGACTCGGCTTCCTCCCACCGCCCCTCGGCCTCGCGCAAACCCGCGAGGTTCACGAGCACGGCCGCGACGTGGGGGTGATCATCCCCCAGTGCGCGGCGGTAGATCGCGAGAGATTCTTCGTAATGCGCGGAGGCACCGGCGTAGTCGCCCGACGTCTGCAGCACGCGTCCCAGGTTGTTCTCGCTGCGCGCGGTCTTGGGATGGTCGGGTCCTGCCACGCGTCGATCGATGTCCAGAGCCTCGCGCATCAATTCTCCGGCGGCACCCACGTCGCCGGCGTTGAGCAGCACCATGGCCAAGTCGCTCGTGCACTTCGACACCGCGGCGTGTTCGGTTCCGTAGAGCTTGCGGCTCGACGCGAGTGCTGCGCGAAAGATCTCCTCGGCGCCCGCGAGGTCGCCCATCTTCTTCAGGATCGCGCCCAGGTTCGAGAGGGTGCGGATGACCATGGGGTGATCGGGGCCGTGAGCGGCGCGCATGCGCGGGAGCGACTCGCGCAAGAGCGAGTCGGCCGCGGCGTTGTCGCCGGCGTGGTAGCGCGCGAGGCCGAGGTTGTTCAAGTTGGCGGCGATGATTTCGTCCTGATTCACTTCGAGCGTTTGCGACCGCTCGAGGGCGACGCGAGAAAGCGAGTCGACGTGCGCATAATCACCGGTGTAGAGGAGCATGGACGAACGGTTGGTCAGCCCCTCGACTACGAGGAGGTCGTCTCCCCCGGCCTGCGCGCGCGCGATGGCGTCGCAATAGATCGAGTCGGCGGGGGCGAAGGCACCGCGGTCGGTGAGCACCCACGCGAGGTCGTAGTCGAGCCGGATCGAGCGGTGGTCGTCGGCCCCGTAGATCGCGAGGTGCGTCGCGCGCGCGGCGCGCAATTGCGCCTCCGCCTCATCGAGGCGGCCGAGGCTGCGGTACGCGTTGCCCAGCGTCCACCGAATCTGCGACTCGATCTCGGGCTCGTCGCGCAGCGCCCCGTCGGAGAGCCGCCGTTGGGCGGCGTCGATCGCCTCGATTACGGTGACGTCGCGGCTGCCGTCGCTCTGCGGGTCGGCGGATGTGATCATCGACTGGAGGAAGCCCACCACTTCTTCGAGGCGCCGAGCCTCGCGCTCGGACTCCGCGAGCCGTGCGCGCGCGAGGGTTTCGGCGCGCGTGGCGCGAAGCGCAAGCCAGCTCCCCCCGGCCGCGGCCGCGGCCAGCACCACGAATAGGGCGGCGCCCGCGGCCACCAAGGCGCGATTGCGCCGCGCGAACTTGCGCAGCTGGTACCACGTCGAGGGCGCGCGCGCGACGATCGGCCGGTCGGCGAGGTAGCGCCGAATGTCGGCGCACAGGTCCGCCGCGGTGGCGTAGCGGCGTTCGGGCTCCTTCTCGAGCGCCTTGCTGACGATGGTCTCGGCGTCTCCACGCAGCGTCGCGTCCACGGTAGACAGCGCCACCGGATCGTCGTCGAGGATGGCGCGCGCGGCCTCCATCACGGATCGATTCGCGACGTCGTAGGGCATCGCGCCGGCCAGGAGCCAATGCGCGACGAGGCCCAGCGCGTAGACGTCGGTGCGCGCGTCGACGCGAGTACCGCGCACTTGTTCCGGGCTCATGAACGGAACCGTCCCCACCAGTTGTCCGGTCTCGGTGTGCGGTGTGGCGGGTAGCAATGCAGGATCCAGGGCGCGCGCCACGCCGAAGTCGAGGATCTTGCACGCGACGGGCTTCGATGTATCGGCCGACTCGACGACGAGGATGTTCGCGGGCTTTAGATCGCGATGGACGACCCCGCGTGTATGTGCGTGGTGGACGGCGTCGCACAGCTCCGCCACCAGCTCGAATTTGGCGCGCGCGTCCAGTGTGCCGCGCTTCGCGAACGAGTCGAGCGGCTCGCCGCGCACGTACTCCATGACGAAGTATGGTCGGCGTTCGCCGTCGTCGTCGGTGTGGACGCCGACCTCGAACACCTGCTCGATGCCCGGGTGGTGTAGCTGCGCGAGCACGTGCG
>JAKEHA010000329.1 GCA_022615275.1 Candidatus Latescibacterota bacterium | reverse complement strand
CTTGACACCCGCGTCCACCTCGCCGCGCGACCTCGGCGACGACGGGTTCCTGCATCTCTTCGAGATCTACGACCTGTCCGTGGCCGCCGAGTTGGTGGTGTTGAGCGCGTGCGAGAGCAGCACGGGCAGCTATGTCCTGGGCGAAGGAGTGATGGCGCTCTCGCGCGGTTTTCTCTCGGTGGGCGCGCGTCGCGTGGTCGCCACCCAGTGGAAGGTCGACGACGACGCCACCGCGGTGCTAGTGGGAGATTTCCTCTCGCGAGTGGCACCGGCGACGAGCGCGGGAGAGCCCATCGACTACGCCGGCGCCCTCCGCGATGCCAAGCGGGCGACCCGCGCCCGCACCGAGTGGTCGCAGCCCTTCTACTGGGCTGCGTTCGTGATATCCGGCGCTCGCTAACCGCGACCCGCTCTAGATCGCCCCGAAGTCCTCGATGTGCGCCTGTGCGTGACCGGCTGCGGCTTCCGGAAACATCGACAACCGCGCGGCGTGACCGGCCTTCGCTTTCGCGATCCACTTTGCCGCTTCGGCCGCGTTCCCGCGCTGACGATAGATGCGCGCCACCGCATCCATGAACTCGGGGTCTTCGTGGCGCGAGAGGATGTCCATGTACATCGCGAGCGCGCGCTCGGTCTGGCCAAGCCGGGCGGTCGCTTCCGCGATGTGCTCGTCGATGAGCCACCAACCGGGAAGCGCGGCATCCGCGTCTCGAAAGTGCGCGAGGGCCTCGTCGAGGCGATTCGTGTCCAGGTCGAGCAAGCCGCGCTGCAGGTTGACCCACGCGCGTAAACGCGCCGCCGACGCCGGCAACCGACGAGACACTTCTTCGTAGAGCCGGTCTGCGTCGTCGGGGCGGCCCCGGCGCGTGTACCCTCCGGCGAGCCGGATCACGCTCTCAAGATCGCGCGCGTCGCCCACCATCGACTGGTAGGCGGCGATCGCTTCGTCGATGCGTCCCGTCTCCAGGGCGAGGTCGGCGCGGAGCGCGGCGATCTCGCCGTGCACGTGGCTGCTCGTGAGCGGTATCGATTCCGCCAGCGCCAGGTCCGCCTCCACGCGATCGAAGCGATGCAAGGTGAAGTTTAAACGCGCGCGCGACAGAAACGGTCCGGCGCCGGGCCGCGCGATTTCGAATGCCTGCGCAATCAGCGAGTCCGCGGTCGCGTAGTCACTCCAGTCGCCCGACGCGCGCGCGCGCAGAACGTACACGTTGGCGACGCGCTCGTGCTCGATCCATGAATTCGGGTACTGGTGGAGGCGCGCGCGCCACGCGCTCACGTCGGCGTCGAGACGGGTCATCGCTTCTTGGTGGGTGGGCGTGTCGGCGCCGGCGTGAACTGCCGGCGCCGAGGCCAGATAATCGGCCAGCCGAACCGCCAGGAAAGCGAGGACCGTGGCACTGGAGATGGTCAGCAGCATCTTGATTCTGGCCATGGTCTGACTCCTTTCTTAGGGCTGGTTCGGCTGGGCCAAGTACGGGAAGGCACCCGAGAACGCCTGATCGTTCGCGGTCGGATTCACACCCACGATCGTTGTCGGCGTATGCGGGCCGTTGCTCGCACCGAGCCCGTTGATGTCCAACAGCACGACCGCCAAGGTGACGTCGATCACGGTGTCGGTGAGTTGACGGCCGTTCGGGAAACCGGACGGAACCGTGGTGTCGAGGGCGATCACGTCGGGAACGACCAAGGGCGCCGCCTGTGCTACGGCTTCGTTGACCGAAGCCGGCGTGAGACCGAGGCCCGTGAGGTCGTCGTCCAACGCGTTGTGAATCGCTGTTAGATTCGCGGTGATCTCGCCCACGAAGTCACCCGCGGCGTCGTCGCCAGGGTCGGCCGCGTTGTAGGCGTCCTTGCTGGAAATGACCGCGGTCGCGACCGCGGGCATGCCCATACGATCGACGCGCGCGAACGACTCGGGCATCGGCGCCATGGCGGCGTCGTTGTCCTCGTCGCACGCGAGTAGTGCCGCGAGCGAGAGAAACACGACCAGCTTCCAAGTGAAGGTACGCATCGCTATCCATCCTTTCGCGACGTCGTCGCCCACACATAGAGCTTGTCGCTCCCGTTGCGCGCGGCGTCGAGGTCGGTTTCGATCACGATCGCGGTGGCGTTCATGCCGGCGAAGGTGTCGCGCGTGTTGTCGAACATCAGGGTCCCGGTCATGAGCGTGTTCCGGAACCCCTCGAGATCGAAAAAGAAGGGATCGTCGCGCAGGCCCACGAACAGATTCGCGCTGCCCTTGCTGATCACCGTCTCCACATCACCGCTGATACTCCCGCCCGCGCCCGGCACGTTGTCGGCCGTGACCCTCCAGCCCCCGGAACCGTTGCGGGTGACGCGCACGACGATGTCGACCGCGGCCTGGTATGTAGTCGGAAAGTTGTCGCGGCCTAGACTGATGCGATAGACGACGTCCTCGTCGTAGCGGCCGGTCTGTCCGACCGAGGGCGGACGGATGCCGTCCACCGTGACCACCGCGACGAAACGACCGGCTTGGTGCCACGTGTACACGTCCGCGATGTCGGCGATATTGTCCGCGATCGTGGTCGGCGTTTCGCGGTGGTCGGCCGCGAGCGCGCTGTGGTCGCCGGTCAGGGCCACGGCGAAGAGCCCGGCTACCGCCGCGGCCATCGCTCCTCTATTAAACGCGTTTCTCATCGGTATCTCCTCCTTGCGTTGGGTTCGACGACGGCGCGGTACCGTTCGTCGACCCCCCTACGGGGCGGTCGCGCGAGCGGATGAGGCGAAGGAGGCGATTTCTTCTTGCCAGGCGTCGATGCGTCCGGCTATCACCATGACCGGAGGATCGTCCGAAACCAGATTGGCCACGTAATGGCGATGGGAACGCATGACACCGGCACGAGGTCTCGCGCATGACCGACGTAACGCGGGACCTGGACTGCTTGCGGCGTATCGCCGCCGGCGACGAAGCGGGGCTCTCCGAGCTCTACGACCGCTACATCGGGCTCATATTTCCGATGGCGGTGAAGATCGTCGGCGACAACGCTCACGCGGAAGACGTCGTGCAGGAGGTGTGGATGCAGGTGTGGCGAAGCGCCCCCTCGTACGACCCCAAACGCGGGCCGGTGGCGGCGTGGCTTCTCACCATCACGCGTAGCCGTGCCCTCGACGTGTATCGCAGCCGAAGCGCGCGCGCGAAGCGCGAAGACGTGGTCGCGAAGGAGTCGGTCGAAAGCGGGCACGATCCTGGTGCCGCCATCAACGGCGCACGCAAACGCGACCTGGTTCGACGCGCCTTCGCCGCGCTCGAACCGAAGAAACGCGAAGTGCTGGAGCTGGCGTACTGGCACGGGCTTTCCCAGAGCGAAATCGCCGTGCGCGTAGGCGCGCCGTTGGGGACGGTCAAATCGTGGATGCGGCAAGGGCTGCGCGACCTGCGCGCCAGCTTGCCGGAAGGAGAATGGTGGTGAGCGAACACCACGAAGAATACCTCGACCTGTGCGCGGCGTACGCACTCGGCGTCATCGACGAGGTCGGCCAGCGTCGTCTGGAGGAACATCTCGCGCACGGCTGCTCGATCTGCGAGGCGGCCTTGGCGGATTTCTCTTCCGCGGCGGTCGCAATCGCGTCCACGGCCGCGCCCGCCAAGCCCTCACCGCGCTTGCGAGAACGCGTCCTCGCCGCCGCTCGGTCGCAACCGCGTGCTCCCTCGTTGCGACGGCGACCCGCTTTCGTCCAAGTCGTGCTCGCCGCCGCGTCCATCGCGCTGCTCGCGACTACCGTCACGATGTGGCAGCGCGTCGAGCGAATGACTGCCGAACGGGACGCGACGCGCGTGCAGCTCGAAGAAATCGCGCGTGAGCTGGAGGATTCGAAGCGCATCGAACGGCTACTAGCGTCTCCCGACACGGACTGCTTCGACCTCGCTGCAACAGGAACCGTCGACACGACCCTCTCGGCGCGCGCGTGTTTCGATCGCTCGAGTGGCGGCGCGGTGCTGGTGTTCCACGGCGCGACGCCGCCCAGCGGGCACGACTACGAATTGTGGGTTCTGCACGGGGATCATCCCGTGAGCCTCGGGATCGTGCGCGCAGACGCGTCGGGTCGCGCGTTGACCCACCTGGACGCTATCGCGAGCCCAGTCACCGTCACCGCGTTCGCGGTTTCGCTAGAGCCTGCCGGCGGGTCCACCGCTCCGGGGCCGTCGGGGCCCGTCATCCGTGTCGCCGCGCTCGAAGGCTAGCTGCGCCCTGGCATCGCGCTTGCACAACGACCTCCGGAAAGGCAACCGGAGGTCGATCGTGGAACAACTCACCCTCGCTATCGCTTTCATCGTGCTGGTGCTCGGCATCGCCCTCCGGGTTTTCAGCCTCAAGTTCGGCGCCATAGTCAAGCCGCCGCTACGCATCCAACTCGTTCCGGTCGACGATCGCGCGAAGGGGCGCTTTGCCGATCCACACCGTCGCGAGTTGGAATCTCTCGGGTTCACTCCCATGGGCATCTATCATGTACGCGAGATGCCGGGCGTGACCCTGGCCGCGTTCACACAATCGAATCAAGCCGTATGCGCGGTCATCTATCGCCATCCGATGGCGGGCGTGTTCATTGATATGGTCAGCATGTCCGAGAACGACCGCGGCCTCACAGTGACCAACGCCCCCGCCGGCGGCAATCTCGACCAGCCGCCCGGTCACGCCAAGATCTTCGAGCCCAAGGCCGCGCTGCGTCGACTCTACGACCGCGTGCTGGCGGAACGCCCCGAAGGCCCGTACCGGCGCGTCGACGCGTCGAACTTCGTGCGCGTCTTCGAAACCGAGTACGCGCGCGAGATGGAGTGGAGGGCCAAGCGCGGCGGTCCGACCGCAGACGAAGTCCGCCGTGAGGCGCACGCGATGGGCATCCGCTCCGAGAAGCAGATCCAGAAAGCCACCGAAAAGCTGCGCAAGCAGTACGGCGAGCCCCGCCAGCCCACCGGCGTCCGCTAACGCCCATCGGCCGTGGACGCGGGGCGCACGAGCGGGTAGAATCCGCAGGTTCGTCTTGCCGACCATGAGCACGCAGCCGCCGCGTTCATCGAAGCGTTCGTCGCTATCGCGACGGATTCT
>JAKEHA010000328.1 GCA_022615275.1 Candidatus Latescibacterota bacterium | reverse complement strand
TCGGCCTTCTTGTTGAAGATCAGGGTCCAGTCGCCCCGGGTGGGGATCGTGTGGAAGCTGTAGGTCCCGGCCGCGAGCGGCTGACCGTTCACCTTCACGTCGGTGGAGAAGGTGATGGCCGTCGCTTCGTTCGCACCTGTCCTCCACACCTTGTCGTAGGGGACGAGCCCGCCCCAGATCACCCGTCCCTTCACACCGGGCCGGCTGTACGTGATCGTGACATCCGTAAGCCCCACGGTCTGCATGACCTGGGCCTTCTGGCTCGGGCGCGGCAGCTCGAGGTCGGCGGCGGAGGAAGCATCGGCCAGCAGGGCCGCAGCGACGAGGGCTGATAGGAGCGGGAGACGCGGAGATCTCATGGCTTGGAGGTCCTTTCTACGGGAAACGAGCAAAAAGATGAGGCTTCGATCCGTGTCGGATCGTCGCCATATGCGGGCACTATGATAGCCAACATGGCGTCCCCTGTCACCAGGAGACTGCGGGAGAGTTCTTTCACGGAACACCCGCGTGCTTGAGCTCGCTCTTCTGATGCTAGTTGCAACTACGGTGTCGGCGACCTCGGACGCGAGGTGCGTGTCCCCCGTCGCATCATTGGCGCGAAATGAACCGGACGGTAAGTACGAGGACAAGTATCGCCTCTGTTACCTCCGCGGCCCCGAGAGCATCATCCTCGCGCTGGCCCGGCAGCTCTTCTGAAGCTATACCGCCGCTAGCAGCCGCGGCATACACCGGACTTGGAGCCTACTCAGGCTATCGTCTTCCGCCTCGCAATCGGTAGCGAATCTGGCCAGTCCATAACACCCTAAATTCTCCCCGCTCGGGCATCCAGGCGTGTTTGGGCTGATTCGACGCTTCGAAGACTTCCATGTGCAGGATGAGCTCGGAATCCGTGGCAGCAGACAATTGCGACGAAACGTGCGGGTGAAGGTACGACTGGCCGCCCGCGACTGGCAAACCCTCCAGGCCCTGCGGGAAATCGGAAATCGTCTTGCCATCGACAAGCGATTCAAGCCTCCAACGAATTCCGAGCGCGAAGCCAGGCTGTTTCATTACCCGGATTACCTGCGTGGAATCCGCGCTAAACGCCCACGCGACTTGCATGCCTCGAGAAACGCTCCAACCTTCGGGAGACGGAATCCTGACCGTCGTGGTATCGACAACCAGAGCCGAGGGAATCACAACCTCAACGAGAGCCGGAGACGCCGGCAGGATTCTCAGTTCGCTGGATGTCGACACAGCTTGCCCGCTCCAGACCTCCCATGGCCCTTCGTAACGACGCCGGCGATATTGGTGCGTCGAGTCCATATGGGCTTCCGTTCTGTCTCCGCCGTCGTTCACGTACGTAACTCGGACCGAGTACGTGCCCGGCGGGATCTGTTCGCCCTCGTCGTTGAGAAGATGCACCTTGAGATCGTCGAGCACGAAGCGAGCGCCGTGCGTAAGGCGAACGAGGTTCCCGGGTTGCTCCATTGCCAGCATGCCCGTATTGTACGGAAGGCGCTCAAAGGATTCTCCGGTCCGGTCGTTTACAAAAACAAACTCGCAACTCTCCGAATGACGATTGAGGATTCGAGTTTTGGTGTCGGCCATGGAGGTATCAAAGACCAGCGAGACATGGAAGTCGACCGCGGCCCCCATTGTGACGGTGGTGGTGTCGAGTCGGAACGTGACGCTTAGCCCATCGCTCTGGGTGGTTGATGTCTCGGCAGCGGCAGCCGAAATGACACAAAACGCGAGGGTTGTTACGAAGAAGCGCATACGACGACAGCATGCGAACTCCCAGCTTGGGAGGCAAGGCAGACAAGAGATGCGAAGAGAGGAAATGGCTCCCCAGAGTGGTGGATGTTCGCCACGAGCTTAGGACCTCGGTATTGTAGGCGGTCTTCGGTGGACTTGCTACCGCGCGCCCACAGAGTGGTGGAAGTCAGGCGTCAAATTTGTCCACGGCCTGCGGGGCGAACACACGGGCTCAATGTAGCACGCCGTCGGTAACGAGCTTGCTCACCGTCTTGCCGGCCGCTGACTTGATGAGATCATCCCAGCCGGCAAAGGCATTTCCACCGGATTGGGCGGTAGCGTACCAAGCAACTTCGCCGTCCGTAGTCGACCAGAGCGACGCTTCAAAATTCGACCATGGCTTACTTACGTTGTAGCCACCATAGGACTGCGTGGTACTCGATCCTGTAATCGTATTGCCAATGACTTGCGCGTTGCCAGTCGTTTGCGTCGTTTGAGGGACGTACGTAGACGACGTGCCGCCGCCGGTCGGTTGAAGCGTCAATACGGCGTCGATTCCCAGTTCGGCGAATCGCTTCTTGAGCTCGTCGAAGGAATACTGTTTACCCGGAAAGAAAACGTCGGAGGCTTTGACGCATTCGCACGTGGCTAGACGTGCAAGCTCAGAGCAAAGTTTCTCTTCCGCAATTTGACGATGCTCAAGGCTTTGAAAATTCCCCTCCACGAGCACCCTCGTGAACCCGCGACGTGCGACTTCCAAGTTGACCTGGGATGTCAGGTCCGTGCTCGCGCAACCTGCAGCCAAGAGGATAGTGAACAGGCCGCTGGCGATAAGCCCAAACCGTGTGATCGTGCCTTTCATCTCCAATACTCCTGTGTATCGAGTCAATGTGACTGCGGGGCCTTCGCTGAGCTGGGCAGAAAGCATTCGGTTGTGCAGAATTCATGCCATGCGGTAATGCGCGATTGCACAGGCAGTTCGTTTCCCAACAGGTGCGGCACGAAGAATCCACGGGTGGCATAGTGCGTGCTGCGTGTGGCCCGGCAAATCTGACCACATCGGGGCGCGATCATGGGACGGGAACCGTTGATTGCTGTATCCGCTGGCCTTGCAGGCTGGAGCCACGAGCACGCTCACAAACTGCTAGCTGGAGCCGTCCTGGGACGCCCTGCGCGTGAATGCGAGTCGACGAAAGGAAGAGACAATGACCAGTCACATAGGCCCCGGCTTCAAAGCCAACATCTTTTCGAACCTCCTCACAACGGTGGACATAGAGCAGCAACAATTTAGCGATGTCTTCGCGAAATTTGATCAGCTGCGGCAGGAAGTACGTGTGTCAATTGCGAAAGCCAAGACGGAATACGAAAAGGAGCACGCGGAGACATATATTGAGCACGAATCAAGGGTTGAAGAGGCATTGCTCGGCGCTTCATTCGTGGTGGCACAAGTCTACATCTCTTGGGTTATCTCGGAAATAGTCATGCTGCACAATCTTGCGACGAACCGGCACGTCGATCTCAAGACGACCAATAAGTCAAAGGCCGCGATCATGACGGTGGGAAGTGCACCGGCCGTCTGGTCGAAGCAAGATAGCGGCTACTCGCAGATTCAAGTTGTCGACGCTTTCGCCAACTACTTCAAGCATCGAGACGAATGGCCGTCGTCATGGTCCGAACTGGGGGATCATCAGCGTCGGACGGCATGCATCATCAAGAGCGTCGGGGCAGTCGAGGGGCCGAATGACAACATGCGGATTGGTGCTCAAGCGCTCAAGCTAGGTGACGATTTAGCGATTCTTGGCGAGCTATTGGAGAACTGGCGCAAGGACTTGATTGGACGATACCGAGCAGAGCTGGCTGAGAACGGACTCTTGTAGGGCAGCGGTAGAGTGGACGACGTTAGAACCACCTGCATCTGGGATACCCCAGAGTGGTGGACGTCAGGAAACGTGATGTTTCGAACGCAGCGACCTTGACGGTGGCGAAACGCAAGAGTATGAAGCAGGAGGTGATATTGGACGTTAGTTAGTTGGTAGGGTTCGGATGGGAGGATGCGATGTGAAGACAGCGGGGATTGAATTGGCGGCGTTCTTCGAAACACTGGGAAAGTGGGATTCGGAGGACGCCGAACTGTTTCTGGCGCAGGTGATGTGGCGACGTAACCGACGTTCACCAGTTGGACAACTGGCGAGGTTTGGTTGCGTCCGGGGTTTGGGGGCTTTGGGCGTGTGGGGTTGTGGTGGGCGGGAAGTTCGGTCGGCCGTGTCCCTCGTGGTACACGTCGAGTTGAAACAAGTCTTTGCAACCCTTGCGGATGGAGTCGCCAAAGAAGCGGAAATGAAAACGGTCGGAGCGTCGAAGGAAGCGATAGAAAAAGAATGGCTCCCCGGGTAGGACTCGAACCTACAACCCTGCGGTTACGAGGGTTCCCTTTGTTGCCAAAGGGCTCGGACTATCTCATCACCCGTCTCGTTGAACACGAGCGAGGGTGTCGGGCGCTAGTGGGGCGTATCGGTTGAGAGTCCTCATCCCCTAGTCTCTGCACGTTCCCGCCTACTTGGTCTCTCATTCGGCGGGCTTCGCTCAGGATTACCCTGGAAGGGCTTCCCTGAATTCACCCGATTTTTCACCGACGGTCTCCCGTCGGCGCTGCGTCGTGGACACAGCCGCATGCTCTACCATTGAGCTACCGAGGAACCAGGCGGAGAGACTACAATCTTGCTAACCACTTGTCAATGGCCCCGTTCGGCCGTGTAAACGCCCATTAGAAATGTCCGGTCTTCCGCCCGATAGAAATGTCCGGTTTCTACTGGGGCCTCGGCACCGCGTGACGCTTCCAGGCTACTGACTCACGTAGGAGACGCGGAAGTCGCGCGTGAGGTCCATGATGAGTGCGTCGACCATGTTGCCGTAGGCGCGCTCGGGGTCCTTGGCGTCGAAGCGAACCGAGCCGCCGCTCATGCCGACTTGCGCGACGGTGCACGAGGTGCGCGCGGAGCGCGTCCACGCGGTGGCACCGCTCGAGGTCTCCATGATCTTGGTCGTGAGGGACGCCTTCACGTCCGCGCTCACACTCCCGCTCACGATCATCGACTGGAGATCGACGCGCGGCTTGACGTCCTCGACGTCCAGCGTACCCACGATTACGGCGCCCACGCCGTAGTGCTCGCCGATCACGCGCATGGTTTCGAAGCTCATGTTGTCGCGCTTGACTTCACGCTTGATGTCTTCCGCCTTGCCGAGTTCCAGCACGCGCACGCCGGGCTGCGACTCCTGCAAGGCTTCGACGAAACGCTGGGTCGCGAACTGCGCCAGCGAGCCCTTGCTCTCGGTGCTGAACTGGACGACACCGATCAAGTTGTACGAATAGAGATCCATGCGGGGCGGGACTTCGACGATGGTGCGCTTCGCGCACGCGAGCGAAACCATCGCGACCACGCCGATCATCAATAGAGCCGATCTCGGTCTCATGGGAATACCTCCGGGTGGACGGGGCAAGATTCGCGCCACCGCCGGGGTCTCCCGCGACGCTGTAACGGATTGAAACGAGGAGTGTTATCGAAGCCGTTCGGCGTTCAGCGATAGTCCTCGCGCACGGGCTGGAACACGTCGAGCAAGATTGCATCGGTGAGGGCGCGGCCCGAGTGCCGGACCCCACTCGGGATCACGACGACCATCCCGGGCTCCAACGTGAGCGGCTCTCCCGCCACCGTCAGCTCGTAGCGGCCCGCGAGCACGTTGACGACCTGCTCGTGGGGGTGGTCGTGCTCGGGAATGGTCGATCCCGCGTCGATGCGCCAGTGCGCGACGGTCATCCGGGCCGAGTGCACGAAGCGCGCGCAGTGTCCCGGCTGCACTTCGCGCGGTTCCACGTTCTTGAGATTGATGAGCTGCATGAGGGATACCTCCTGGAGGGAGTATACCGCGTTCGATGGCAAAAAAGGCGCGGGCCGTACGCACCCGACTCGTACACGAGCGCACCGTTCGCGTCCTGCGCCTTCACGTTGAGCCACACACGCCGCCCTTCGGGATAACCGGTTTGTCTCAAATAGAATGCCCCCGACCTCGAGTTTTATTAACTCTTGTTCTTATTGGGCCTTACGCCATGGTGGATGCGGCCGGCGAATGCCATCCCGGCTTGCGGTCGAGGCGTCGCTCGTCTAGCATCGTCGCATGGCCGCCCCGCAACGCACGCGCCGGTCTGGAATCACTGCCCATCGCGTCCTGGTGGGATGCGCGGTCGTGGTCGGTCTCGCCACGGCGACCGTGCACGTGATTGCAGCACAGCCGCATCTCGCGTGGATGTGGGGCGCGCACTTCTACGGTTTCTATCCGCTCTGGTTGCTTGTCGTCGCCACGCTGGCGCTCGTCGCCGTGGTTCTCGTGACCGTCCGTCGGCGCCAGTCCGTCGTGGAGACGATCACGAAGACGCTTGCTCCCGTGGTCGACGGAAGGCGGATGTTGGTGCTTGCGTCCGCATGCGTCGCAGCCGGCACCGCGCTCTTCTGGTTCGCGCGCATCTCGCACACCTACCTCGGCGACGGCAACATCATCGTCGAAGAGATCGACAACTCGCAGCAGCTTCTGGAACGGGAACCGCTCACGAGTCTCCTGCAGTACGCGGTGTATCGGACCACCAAGACGTGGTTTCACGACCCCAATCGTTCGATCGATTTGAACTCACAGGACGCCCTGGCACCCGGGAGCGTGCTGGCGGGTTTCCTGTTCCTGATCGTGGTGTGGTTTCTCGCCCGCGAGCTCTCGCGCCTGGTCAAGGTCGAAGAGGATCATCACGCCCGCGTGATCACCGTGCTCCTGTGGCTCACGATCGTCGCGCAGGGCTACGTGCAGCTCTTCTTCGGTTACGTCGAGAACTATTCGTTCTACGCGGTGGGCGTCGCGACGTACCTCTGGCTTGCGCTGCGCCACGTGCGCGGTGCCGCGCCGCTCTTGCTCCCAGCGCTCGCGCTGATTCTCTGCTTCGCGCTCCACTTGTCGTCGCTGGTGCTGGGCGCGTCATTCCTAGTCTTGATGGTAGCTGCGCTAGCCCGCCGCGAATCGCGCCCGCGCGCGCTCCTCGACTTGACCGTCGCGACAGTCATTGGATTCGTCGTGGTGTACGCGTTCACGCGCGCGCGCGAAGGCTACAACCCGCTCAGCACACTGCTCGCAATGGTGCGGACCGCGTTCGCGCACGAGTCGAATCGCGACTACATGCTCTCGGGCCGGCACTTCCGCGACTTTTTCAACGAGCAGCTGCTGATCGGTCCATTAGGGATGTTCTTGTTCGTCCCCGCGGCCGTGGCGGGCGTTCTCTCGAAGGACCTGCGCCGACGCCCCGCGGCGTGGTTCGTGCTGGTGGCGGGACTGGGCTTCTTGGTCGCGTGCTGGCTGATCGGCGACTCGAACCTGGGATACGCGCGCGACTGGGATTTGCTGTCGCACTCGGGGTTGGTGTTCACGACGGCGGCCCTGGTGCTGCTGTTGCTGCCCCGCGTGCGCCAGACCGCGGTAATTGCGGCTCTCGTGTGCGTGGCCGCCACCTCGCTCTATCACACGGTGCCGTGGATCGCGGTCAACGCCGACCCGTCGCGCAGCGTCGCGCGGCTGCAGACACTGCCGCTCGGGCTGGGCCGCACTGAAGTCGTCATGTCGACGTACTACCGGCAGCGCGGCGACGTCGAGAACCAGCGCCTGTGGCTGCAGCGGGCGCTGCAAGCCAATCCCGCCAACGTGAACGCGATCTACCTGCTGGGGGCACTCGATCTCAAGACGGGCCACTACCAAGAGGCCGTGGCGTCGCTCGAACAGGCCATCCGCATGCGTCCCGACAAGGCCCTGTTTCGCATTGCGCTGGTCCAGGCGCTGACCGCGCTCAACCGGCTGCAGGGTGCGATTCCGCACCTCGAGATGCTCTCGCGTTCCGATCAAAACAGTCTGTCGGTGCAGTTAACGCTCGGCGAGGCGCTCTCGCAGGCGGGTCGAACCGCGGAATCGACGCGCGCGTTCGAGCAGGCGGAGCGAATATGCGCGCCCATCGTCGCGGCGAATCCGGGAAACCCGCGCATCGCCGTCGCGCACGGCTTCATCTTCTTGCGGTTGGGACGCCTGGACGAAGCCGAACGCAGTCTCGCGAGAGCGATCGCACTGGACCCGAGGGTCGCGGACGCGCACTGCTTCATGGGCTACGTGATGCGCGACCAGGGACGCCCGGCCGAGGCGAGACAAGAGTTCACGACCTGTCTTACGCTGAACCCGGCCTTCGCCGACCGCGGCCAGATCGAAGAATGGCTGGCGCGCAATCGCCCGTGAGCGTGTCGGGCCCCGCGTCGCGCTCCTAGTCGCCGACACCCGTCGAAACCGGCTCGAAGATCTCCTCCATCGTAAATCCGTCGGCATACGGCGTCGCGATGTCGAGCAGCTCGCCGACGGTCGTGCACACGTCGCGCTGCGTGTACAGCGTCGTCACGTCGTAGTCCACGCGAATATCGGGTCCGAGTGCCAGGAAGATGACGTGCTGGCAACCGGCGCACGCGTCTCCGTGGTTCTGGAATCCGCCGTGCTGGTCGTCGTGCCGCCCGTGGTCGGCGGTGATGAACAGGTACGTCTGCCCGGCGTAGACGGGATCCGATTGCAGATAATTCCACGTCAGCACGGCCAACGAATCGACGATCTCGATCTGGTCGACGTAGTCCGCCCACACGCCGCTATGACCCTTCTGATCGACCTGCGAGAACGACGCCATCATCAAGTGAGGGTGATCGGACTGTAGCCGGGTGATGACGGCGTCGTAGGTTTCGAAATCGGATACGTTGTCCACATCCACGAGCGCTCCGAAGGCCGCGCCGTACGCGGGATGGTTGCTGTACGCGCACGCGGCCAGCTTGGATTTTCCGCCCACGAGCACCGCGTCGGCGGCCGGTGCGCCCTTGGCCTGTCGGTAATACTCGAACAGCGTCGGCTCTTGCGGCCGTTCGAGTCCGTCGTTGTTCAGGTACTGCCACACGCCCGTGAGCATGGTCGCGTGACCAGGAATGGTCAGCGTCCAGCCGAGGTTGCGGAAATTGGAGCACAGCGTCCCCAGCGGGCGCAATTGGTTCCAGATCTCGTCGACGTGAACGTGCAGCGAATCTCCGAACGAATCCGAGTAGCGCGGCCCGTCGATCACGAACACGACGACCTTCGGGTCGGGAGGATCGACCGCGATGATGTGCTTCGACTCGTCAATGGGGGGATAGACGTCCGTCTGACACGCGAGCGCCAGCGCCACGATCGCGGCGCAGAGCCATGAGCCGACAGCGAACGAGTGCTTCTTCATGGCCAAAGGGTTTACGTCAGCGCAGTAAGACGAGCTTACGGGCGACCGCGGCGTCGGGTGTGCGCATGCGCACGAAGTACACGCCGGAGGCGACGCGCTCCCCGCTCGAATCGCGGCCGTCCCAACTCAAGCGATGGTCACCGCCGTCGCGGCGCCCGGAAAAAAGCGTGCTCACGACGCGCCCCGCGACGTCGTAGACCGCGACAGTGTGCTCGCCGCCGCCGACGGGGGTCGAATAGTCGATGTGGACGTCGCTCGCGAAGGGATTCGGCCACGCGTTGCGCAGCGTCCACGCGGCCGGGAGCGCCGGTGCTGCGACGTCCGTGGGAGAGCTCGCGAGCGTGGTATAGAACGCGCGCGCCGACGCGATGGCGAGGTCGAACGACTCGCGCGATCCGTTCGGGAACGAACCCAGCGCGTTGAACACGGCTTCGGTTTCGTCCACTTGCGCGAGGAGATACTCGGCCGCCTGCGCCCGCGTGTACGAGACGCCGCGCGTCTCGGGCTCGCGCAGCGCCGTGCTGCGCTCGAGGTACACGGGCGCGGTCTGCGCGAAGAGCCCGCCCGCCGGTACCACGTGCCATCCGGAGGACAACCCGAGCACTCTTGCAACCACCCACGTCAGCCCCGCGCTCGCGATCTCGAAGGAGGCCGTGAACGACTTGGCCGTCCCGTTGGGCGGCGTCATCGCGCGCAGCAGTCCGGTGTCGCCCCAGATCTCGACGCGATTGATGGGAAGCCGGCAGCGAACCGACACCGTGCCGGTGAGCGTCGCCTCGTCGACGGTGAGAACGTCGCCGGGTACCGCACCCTCGACGTTGAACGCGGTGAACAGCGGATAGTTGCTGACGAACGAGCGCCCTGCTTTCAGCCCCGCAATCCACGAGTCCATGGTGAACGCGCCGACGGGATCGACGTAGACGCGATACCCTCCCACCGGTCCCGAGGTGCCCGATCCGAGCCCGCAGTCGGTGCCGGCCGCGGGCGGAAGGCGAAAGCCCGCATTGAGCGCCTGGAAGTACGGCTCGACGCCGGCCGGCGGTACCGCGCTCGTGTAGCTCAAGAGATCCATCGCGTCGACCGTGCCGCCCGCGAGATCGACCGGCATGCCGCGCCACATTCCCACTCCCGGCCAGCCTTCGATGTCGAAGGTGTCGAAAGTCGAGAACGGATGCGTCGCGATCACCGCGATCTCACCGGGTTGCGCGTGCGCCTGGGCGTAGATGGCCGCGTCGAGCGTGCTACCGCACGCGAGGTCTTCCTCCTCGCAGCCGGACGAGTCGTAGATCCACTGTTTCATCCCCAGAATCGAGAGATGGGAGAAGTGCGCGTTACGCTGCTCCTTGCTGAAGAACACGATGCGGTCCGACTGGCTCACCGGGTCGATCGTGCCCGTGAAGAACTCCGCTTCCTCCATCGAGTTGATGAAGTTCAACTCCTCCGCGCGAGCCACCATGAGGAGGTCCTGCGCGTCGAGCGAGTAAATGATGGGTGGGTGCGAGATATGAACGTGGGTGTCGCCCGAGTACCAGCCCAGGTTCGACATATTGATGATGCGGCTCAACCGGAAAGTCAGCGTCCTCGACGACGTGACGGCCAGCGTCGTGTCGAGGGCTTCGAACTCGAAACCGCGGCCCGCGCGGATCGTGACTTGGCCCGCCGGAACGACGACGTTCACGTTGCCGCCGGTATAGAAGTAGCTGTGCGCGCCGCGCGATTGATACAGGTTCCCTTCCGGATTGCCGGTGGGATACGAGGCGCCGCCCGCGAACACGCCCGCGCGCACCGAGAGTTGGGTCCCACCCGAATCGCGGAAGCGTAGCGAGAGGGTGACGTTGGCCGCGTCGGCGGGGCCGGCCGCGGCGATCCAACCCCCGAGAAGGGTCAGGGTGGCGAGAATGACGGATCGACGCATGATGCTCCGGTCCAGGGGGAGGGAGCGAGAATGATACGCGAAACTCCGCCCGCACAACAAGGGTGTGGCATACGGATACCGCATGGCGGGGCCTCGAACCTCGATTCGGGAGCCCGGCGGGTCGCGGCCCGTCCTTTACAATCCCGGCCGGAAGGGCCCATAATACCGGCTCACGCTATAGAGCAGGCAGGGGCCGCCCGAACCCGGCCGGAAACGCGTTCTTCGGAGCGCCAACCCCTGAAGGAGAATCATGAAATCGTTCGCGAACAAAGCTCTCACCGTGGCGATCGCCGCGCTGGTCGCGTGGCTCCCCGCGTGCAGCAAGAAATCGAAGCAGGCGGAGGAGGGCGCGGAGTTGAGTGTTACCCACATCTCGCAAGATTCACTGCTCATTCAGATGTCGCGCTTAGCACCGGTCGAGATCGTGTACGACGCCACCATTCTGTCGGCGCCGGAAAAGCAGGCGCTCGCCAAGCTGGTGGAAGTGGCGCGTATCTTCGACGAGATCTTCCTGCAGCAAGTCTGGGAAGGAAATATCCCCATGCGCGATCAACTCGCGGCCGCGGCCGCGGTGGACGGGCCCAACAAACGGCTCGCGCAGGACTTGCTCTATTTCTTCAATCTCAACGCGGGCCCGTGGATTCGCCTGGAGCACGACTTGCCGTTCATCGGCAATATGCCCAAGCCGGCGGGCGCGGGCTACTACCCGCTCGACATGACCAAGGAAGAGCTGGAGACGTACATCGCCGCGAATCCCGACCATAAGGACGCGATGACGGGCTACTTCACACGCGTCCAGCGCGGCGCCGACGGCACCCTGCATTCGGTTCCCTACAGCGAGGCGTACGGATCGTACCTGCGCGACGCCTCGCGTCTCATGAATGAGGCCGCCGACATTCTCACGTCCGAATCGACCAAGGCGCAGCTCGCGAACGGCGTCGACTACACGACTCTGGCCACGTTCCTGCGCAGCCGCGCGGCCGCGTTCCAGTCCAACGATTACTTTCAGAGCGACATGGACTGGATGGATATCAAGGACAACATCCTCGACGTGACCATCGGTCCCTACGAAGTCTACGAGGACGCGCTGTTCAATTATAAGGCGTCGTTCGAGGCCGTCATCGCGATGCGCAACCCGGCCGATAGCAAGAAGCTGGAGGAGCTGAAGCACTACCTGCCCGCGATGGAGCGCAATCTCCCCATCCCGAACGAGTTCAAGAATCCCAATCGCGGGACGGATTCGCCCATCGCGGTAGTCGACGTGATCCACGTCGGCGGCGACATGGGCAAGGGCGTGCACGCGATCGCGTACAACCTGCCCAACGACGAGCGCGTGCGCGAGGCGAAGGGTTCGAAGAAGGTCATGCTCAAGAACATCTCGCGCGCGAAGTACGACAAGATCCTCACCCCGATCGCGAACCTCGTGCTCACACCGGAGCAACTTGCATACGTGAACTTCGAGAGTTTCTTCGGAAGCTCGGTCATGCACGAGCTGTCGCACGGCCTGGGACCGGGGACGATCACGCTCCCCGACGGCTCCAAGACCACGGTGAATCTGGCCTTGAAGACGCTATACTCGCCGCTCGAGGAGTGCAAGGCGGACGTGATGGGTCTCTACAACACCGAGTTCCTGGTAGCGAAGGGCTTCTACACCAAGGAAGAATTGGACCAGGCCTACGTCGTGTTCCTGCCCGGCTTCTTCCGCGCCATTCGCTGGGGCCTGCACGAAGCGCACGCCAAGGGCAACATGATCCAGTACAACTGGTTCAAGGACAAAGGTGCCATCGTGCACGACGAGGCCACCGATCGCTACACGGTGGTGCTCGACAAGATGCCGGAAGCGGTCAGGTCGCTCACCAACGAGCTGTGCATGCTGCAAGCGCGCGGGGACTTCGACGCCGCGCAAGCGTTCGTCGATACGTGGGGCACGGTACCGCCCGAGGTGGAGCGGATTGTCGGCAAGTTCGGTGGCATCCCGACCGACGTCGCGCCCAACTACGACGCGGCCCGCTTCATGACGGCGTCGATGTAGTTCGGTATGGCCCGCGCGCGGAAGGGTACGTCTCCCGACCCGCCGGTCTCGTCTCCTACTGACCGCCGCGGCGGCTCACGTTTGTCGTGGGTCGTCGCGGCGGCCGCGCTTTCGGCCGCGATCGTCGTCGTCGCGTCGTTCTTCCCCGAGCTGCGACTGTGGGGTGTCAACCACCTCGCGTTTCTTCCGCGGACCTTCCGCCATGCTGCATTCGCCATTCTCGTGCTTTCGTTCGTTCCCTGGGTGGCACGCGTGGTCTATGGCGTCGCGCTGCGCGCGGCGGGCAAACACGCGGCGGCGCCGCGTCCGGTCGGCGTGGCGGTCGCGGCCGTGCTCGCGCTGGCGTCGATCGGCGTCTTCTATCAGTTCCGTGTGGCCACCAATCTTCTGGGCGACGGGCAGCTGATCGCGCAGAGCTTCGAAGCCGCGGAAGAAGGCCACGACTCCGTCATCATGCGCAGTGCGAAGGCCATCGTCACCGAGGAGGCGATCGCGCCTGGTTCGACGCTGCTCTATTACAGCGCGGTCAAAGCCGGCGCGCGCTGGAAGCAGCAGCCGGTGCCGTCGATGAGGATGCTCAACTGCGTCCTGGGCGGCCTGTTCGTGTTCCTCGTGTTGATGGTCGCGCGCGCCAAATCGCTGGGCGCAGAGGCGCGGGTGTGGATGGTCGTCTTGACCCTGTTCTCGTGCTCGATGCTGCTCTTCTTCGGTTACATCGAAAACTACACATCGCCGTATCTGTTCACGGCGGTCTACGTCGTGACGGCGTTTGCCGCCCTGCACCGAAAGGTGCCGCTGTGGCTCCCGTTCGTTCCTCTCGTCCTCGCGGGGTACGCCCACGTCCACAGCATTCTGCTGATTCCGTCATACGTGTACCTCGTCTTCTGGATGAGCGCGCGCAACCGCCGCGCAACCCTCATGCGTTACTGGCTGCCGGTGGTTTCGGTGGCGATGGTGGTCGCGATCGTGGCCTGCTCCTCGGTCGAGAGCATGAAAAAGTTCTTCGTGCCGTTCGGCGTCACCGGCAACACGCTCCTCTCGCCGCGGCATTTCGTGGACGTCGCCAACGAGGCGTTGATGCTGCTCCCCATCATGCCGGTCGTGGCGGTGATGGGCTGGCTCGGACGGCGGATGGATCCCGCGCGCGACAAGGTTGCCACCAAAGACCCGAGCTTGCTCTTTTCGCACCCCGTCGAGTGGCAGTTCGTGGGAACGATCCTCGTCGCGTGCGCGATGTATCTCTTCTTCTTCAAGCCCGAGATCGGGATGGCGCGCGACTGGGATCTATTCACGATGGCGACCACCGCGTTGGTCCCGCTCTCGATCTTGGCGTTGAACCGCTACGCGCGCGCGGGTGAATTGTCGGCCGACATGACCGCACGCTTCGCGGTTCCGTCGCTGGTCCTGGTCGCGGTGATGGGGGTCGCGTGGGTGGGCATCAATACCTCGACCGATCGCACGATCGATCGCTTCCAGCGCATTCTCGCCTACGACAAGGCGATGGCCGCCTACGCGTGGGAGAACCTCGCCATCCTGGAGCACGACCGCGGCAACCTGCCGGCGGCGGTCGCGACCATGAACATCGCCATTGAGAACGGTCACAACCCGCGCCACTATGTTCGACTCGCTGTCTACTTGGAGGAGGCCGGGCAGATCGACGAGGCGATCGCGGTGCTCGAAAGAGTGCTCGCACGGCGCCCCGACTTCGTCAAGGCGCGCTACCGGCTGGTGCTATTTCTCGAAAAGAAGAACGACTGGGGGAAGATGCTGGAGGTCTCGCGCGAAGGCGTTCGCTACCACCCCGAGGAGGCGTTCTATCGCTTCCTGTACGGCGAGAGTCTTCTGCGCGCGGGTCGCATCGACGAAGGGCTCGAGGTGTTTCGAAGTGTGAGCAACATGAACCTCCCCCCCGCCGCGAAGCAGCGCATCGAACGAGTGTTGAGCCACTACGCGGGGCAGGGGAAGTAGAACGGCCGGCACTGTCGAACCAATGCCGGCCGCTCAAAGGTACCCGAGTCGACTTACTTCAGTATCGTCATCTTCTTCGTGTCCGTAAACGAAGCCGCAACCAGCTTGTAGAAGTAAACGCCGCTCGCCACCGTTTGACCTGCGTCGTTCTGCCCATCCCACACGACCTTGTAAGCCCCGCGCTCGCGTCGCTCGTTCACGAGTTCCCGAATCCGCCGCCCCGCGACGTCATAGATCGTGAGATTGACGCTCCCAGCGTCCTTGATCGAGAACGAAAGGGTCGTCGTTGGGTTGAACGGGTTCGGGAAGTTCTGCTCGAGCCGGTTGTGATAGATCCGAGCGACCGCCGGGTCGAAAGTCCGATCGAATACTCCCCGCATTTGAGCGGCGACGGCCTGGCCCGATCCAGCACTCTCCAAAAGCACGTCGCCGACCATCAGCACGAAGTTGTCGTCAGAGATCTCAATCGGATCCGTCCCGGTGACGTCGAACACCAGCCGGCCGAGTTCACCACTGACCGCCGAGTACGACTCCGACACGAACAGGCCGTAGAAGAGTTCCTGCGCACCGTCTCGAACGACAGGGGTAAACAGAACCTCGCCCACGGCGTTACCTTCCGGCAGCCACTCCACGAACGTCAGTCGATCGCTCCCGGTTCGCATGGAGAAGACCGATGTCGTTACGTCGGCAAAGTTCTCCACTGTCACGTCGACATATAGTCGGTGACTGTTGGCAGTCGGAAACTCCTCGCTAAACTGAAGCGATATGCCCGCGTCTGATTCCACCGGTTGACTCGACGGGTTGAGCTGCAAATATCCCTCCGGTGCCGCGTGGTTGTAGTGACTGGCGAATGTCGCGAAGTCGTCCAGTTCCACAGTTCCGTCGTCGTCGTAGTCAACGTGGCTGCTGTACGGCTTCGGGGGATCGCCCGGTGGATAGTAGTTTCCGAAGATCGCGAAGTCACCCAGATCTATCTGGCCGTCTGGCATGATATCAGAAGTCCGAAGATCGAAGTGTGCTACTGGCCCCAGGGGATGGCCATTCAAGAGAACATCGACGTCGTTCACCCCATATCCGCCCCAATAGCTGTGCGTGATCGTGGCGACGTAATCGGGACCCACGGCTTCCGCTCCGGCCTCTACAAACCCGCTCTGATCAAACACCCGAGTAGTCGATACACAGTCCGCCGCATCGAGTACAACCTCTCGCCAATCGATGTCGCGAGTGATCGAACCGTCGAGGTCGACGGTAACGACAAGATCCTTAGCGGCATTGGGGCACTGATCCCCCTGTGGGCACGCGACAACGATCCATGGCTTCTCCGGGATGATCTGCCCGCTCGACGAAGCGGTCACATCGGCCGACGGTACGCACCCCACGTCGAACGCCCCAACTCGCTCACCAAAATAGCCGAGGTTTGGCAGGGTCGGTGCGGAAGCTGGTGAATACGCAAACAGCCGGAAATCAAAGCCGGCCGTGGAACAGAACGCTGGATCAATACGGATGGCTGAAAGCCACGCCGCATCCCACGCCGCGTCCGAAGGGCCACGCCCTTGATCGAGGTTGGCGAACACTATTGTGTTCACCAGCTCGATGGATGTCGTCAGCCCGGAGCTACCAATTGAAACAGGGCCATTATTGAAGGCGATAATCGAACGGCTTATATCGGGGAAACCGTTGTTGGGCTCGCTCCAGCCAAAAACGCCATCGACCCCATAGTTCTTAGCGAAGGTACAACGATCAAACGTCGGGCGGGAGTGATGATCCATGTGCACTAGGTCGATCGTACTGTTATCAAAAAACACGCAGTTCGTGAAATTCGCGTCTGTCACGCCAGCCAGAAGAATCACAGTGCTAGCCTGCTCATGCTCGCTGAATGAGCAGTCTGCCAATACAAGCGGTTCGCCTTGCGCGTCAATGTAAGCCGCACTAACCGCAGTGCCGCCACTAGCCTGTCCCGCGAAGTTACCCGCAAACTCGCAGTCATAGCATTCGAAACCTACTTGGCCTGTCTTTGGGGGCGTCCCGACATCCTCAATGGCGATCGCTCCTGCATCGTTGTTGCCTCGGTTCCCGATGAACTTGCAATTCTCGAAGATCGGCCGCGTCACCCTTCCTGGTGAAGCAATTACAAGAACGCCGCCCCCCCGATCTGCCACGTTGTACTTGAACGTGCAATTCCGGAACGCTGGGCTGGACCCATCGATTATGGCGCCGTGCTCGCTCGAACTACCTGGCGCACTCGGGAACGCGTGATTGTGCCGGAACGTAAAACCGTCGATGGTGCTTGGCGGACCGTCGGAGCCTCCTCCGGGTTGGTCGTGATCCTCTATCCTGATTGTAGGTGTGTCTTCCAGACCAAAGACGTCCCGCACCGGCCCGCCCGTGGCCACAAGGTGAACACCGGCCTTCATCGTTAAGCTCGTTGGAGGGTAGGCTGCTCCTCCCATCGCGACACGAACAGTATCGCCCGTTGCGGCATAGTCAATGCCCTCCTGTATGGTCGCGAAGTCGCCGCCTACCTGCGCGACCGATACGGTACGGTGCAATACGGATACGGTTCGCACGGCCTCCGAAATTTGGCCTCCATACGTAGAGCGAATGCGTATGGTGTATGTCCCGCCCGGCACATAACCGGTATTCCACCGACCAATCGCTGAATCTACAACCGGGGTTTCTTCAACGCTAGTCCCAAGCTCACTCCACTCGGTTGGGTCTGCTCCCACACCCCAGTCCAGGGTCACCTCATCAGCATAGTGAATGGTGCCTTGAATAACCAACTCTCCGAATACTTCCGCATTCTGACCGGGGAACGTCAAGACCATCCTCGGTGGGGGCGACCAATTCGCATCGCTTGCATTTGGATGCGGTGCGACGAAAATGTACTGGAGAAACCTCTCTGTTCCGTACGGAGCGTTCCAAGTATCCTGATATGCTGGGCCATTTGGCGATTCGCTACCTATGGACGTGCCCCCAAACAGCCCTATCAATTCCGTGTGATTGCTTCCCATCGACCACACGTTCGGATGACCCCATGAGATATTGGCATTGTGCCAACTCATCCACGGCTTTGCGGCATAGTTGTACGCGTTTCTCTCCTTCAACAGGACAACGCCATCCAAATCGCTGTCATCGTTGTCAACAATCTGCGACCACGGGATCCAGAGACCGACTCCGTCGGGCTCGTCCTCGTATCCCCGCTCGTTTACGTTGTTCCAAACACCCGGCATGGTGTAAGATCCATGAGATCCGTTCCCTGCGCCGTTATCACATACTCCAAACTCGCAGTCAGTCTCGTTCGCCGATCCTCCAACAAAAACAACCGGATGAGTGCCGTCCACGACGTAACAATCAAACGGACCGTTGGGATACTCAATTTGCGTGTCAGCCGCAATCGTGTATCTTTCGTGAAAATAGTAGACCACTCTATCTATCTGTGAAGAGTTGGGATCATCTGACGTAATGAACACGTTGATATGTTCCCAGTCGCCCTCATGATTGTTGACCCAATCGTTGAATGGATAGAAGAACCAGTACTGTATCACGAGTTGCGTTTCATTGTCCTCAACAAAAGAGAATGGATGCGCGTAAACCGTATGCGGATAATCAGCTCCCCTAAAAGCACCGCCAACGCCCTGATCGTAGATCGTGTACCAACCACCTTCCGGGTTCGTGGGCTGGTCCTTCCAATGCGAACTCTGCCACTCGCACTCCTCGCCGGGGTCACCGTAGTCATAGTGCTTCTGCTTTTCCGACAACGGAGGGCTGTTTTGGAAGCAACCATCATACGTAGTCTGCGGCGGATAGCCTTGCTCCGGTACGCTGTTCGTCAATAGCGAGTAATTGACATCTGTCGTGTTCAACCGGAACGTGACTCCCCGGTACGACTGCGCGGTCAAATCGCGCCACGAATTCCAAATCTTCCCAGTGATTATTTCGACGGGCTCCGGGCACACCGGTGACTCTTGCCTATCGAGGGAGTTGAGTACGAGAGAAGGGCAAAACCTATCAACCAGCGCTTGTTCATTAGCATCGGGAAAACCATTCAGGTCCAAGTCCTCCGCAACGACACTTGCGGGCACAATTAACATAGGGAGGACAATCCAGAGCTTCGCAACACGAGTGGAAATCGAACTCATTTCTTCATACCCTTCCGGCACGACATGCCACTACGAGAACGAACCGAACGTCGAAAACGCGGTAATTGCAGCTGCAATCGTGACAAACACTCCGACCATCACGAACATCGTGCGACGAGGATGAGTGTCAACTCGCTCGATCGCTCGCACTTCAACAAGAGGAACAGTGAGGATTGACTCTTCCTTGATCGAATTCGCCGGACTCAATTCTATTCCACCAATCGTTAGGACGCTATCTTCCAACGACAATCGATTGGCGACGTAGACATGCCCGCTAGCCATCGTAATCCGATAGGTGTCACGTGACGTAGTCGGTGTGAGCTGGGACGGTGTGACGCGCACGTACTTGGCACATGCCGGCACGCAAAGCGCAAGCAATACGCACAGAAACCGGAGGCACGGACTCGATAACGACGTGGTTTGTTGCATTCGTGCGACGAAGCGAAAGGAAGCAACAAGTTTCCGTTACAACGCTTACCAGCTTCCCACGATTCAGATGGATCGTCAAGTTAAGACTCCGCTAGTCGGCCACGCCCTATCTGTTATACTGTCATGTAGATAGACCATGGAGGCAGCTCAATGAATTTGATGTTGCGTTTTAATACCCACCTGCTCTTGGGCGGCGTTCTAGCCTTGGCCATCGGTTGCGATGACGACCCACCGACCAAGCCCCCAGTACTGCGCGATCCGCGCAACATTCGAGTCGTGTATGACGGAACGGGTGACTATCCGACAATCCAAGCAGCAATCAACGCGTCGATTAATGGAGATACTGTTTCGCTTGCAAACGGCAGGTTTGTGGGAGGTGGCAACCGCGACTTGGATCTCAAGGGACGACGGATCCTTGTTCGCTCTGAGAGCGGTGACCCAAGTCTGTGCATCATAGATTGCGTCGGAAATGACGTGGAGCCCCACCGCGGTTTTCTTTTCTCTAGTGGAGAGACTAACCAAACAAGAATCGAGGGGGTAACGGTCGAAAATGGATACGGTGTCGGCGGCGGTGGTGCAATCACTTGCGAGAAGGGAAGCTCGCCCGCCTTTCGATCCGTGGTGTTTCGTCTCCATGGCAATGTAGCGGTGGATTGCAAATCCTCTTCACCGTCGTTCAATGCATGTACTTTCGCGTTAAACGTAGGTGGCGCGATTCGTGCCAGCCAGCAAGCATCACCAGTTCTAGGTTCTTGCACGTTCGTGGACAACTATAGCAGCGCAAGCGGTGCCGCGATCGTGAATCTATCCTCACGTGTGACCATGACGGATTGCCGATTCATAAGGAACGGGGCCTCCTTTAGCGGAGGCGCTATCTACTCGACCTCCCTTGTGGCCGAGCCCGCTCGGCTCGCAGCAATGGGGTGTGTATTCCTCGACAACGTTGCGGGAAGTCATGGTGGTGCCATTGATGTCGTGAATAGTGAGTTTTCATTGGAGAGTTGCACGTTCGCGCGAAACGCGTGCGGACAAAATGGCGGCGCGATTTGGGCGTATGCGGCATCGGTCGGGACTATTAGCTCCAGTGTATTCTACGGGAACAGCGCGAGCAAGGGAAGCTCCATCAACTGCGGAGCTTCCTCGTCAACTAGTTTTGAGAGAACGATCATGGCCTCTAACCTGGGCAGCATGCCAGTTTACTGTGACTCGATTCTCGGCCCTCCAGCGGTGACCATCGTGTGTTCTGACGTTTACGGGAATGAAATAGGAGACTGGACGGGATGCATCGCCAGTCAGTCTGGAACGATGGGCAACCTATCACTTGACCCGCTATTCTGTAATGCTGCAAGTGACGACTTCTATCTACAGTCGAACTCGCCATGCTTGCCACCTGTTAGCGCATGCGGCCCCATGGGCATCGCAGGGGATTGCGGCGCGTTCGGCGCCGCTTTTCGGCAGCCGGTTGAACGACTTAAACCGAGGTGATGGTGGCCTTCATCGCCGCCCACCGAGACGAGCAATCTAACTGGTATGGCTTCGTCTACATGGCGTTTGTGATCGACGTGTTGCGCCCACGATTGTGGGCTGGCGAGCATCGCGCTCTCTACAAACCGACCTCACGCTCGATGCACTGGAGCAAGGGATCCATGCGCGCGGCGACATGTCGGGGTTGATTCACCACAGCGATCGAGGGGTGGCAGTATTTTCGATCCATTACACCGAACGCATCGCGGAAGCCGGCATCGAGCCCTCGGCGGGAAGTATGGGCGACTCGTATGAGACGACGCTCGCCGAGACGGTGATTGGGCTCTACAAGACCGATCTGATTGAACGCCGAGTCCCTTGCGTCAGTTTGGCGCGGCGGAGTTTCCGGACGTTGGAGTGGATCGATTGGATCAACAACCGGCGGCTCCTCGAGCCAATCGCGAATGTTCCCCCGCTCGAGTTTGTAGCGTCGCATTACCGGAGCCAGAATTAGCATTGTATCCCGTGGGGTGTGGTGCCCGTTCGGCATCCTGGTAGCACGTGCACCTGCTTGCTCCGGTAGCGTCTGCCGACCCGAGGTGGACGCGGCGCCCGGGAAGTACTCCCAGGGTCGATCTAGTCCATCGTGTCCCGGGGCGCCGTACTATGACATTTCGTCGGCTTATTCGTCCTCGTACTCCTCATCCACCCAGCTCGTATCCGGCGGCAGCACTGCCTCCTCGATCAGCGCCGCGCCGAAGCCTTCCTCCTCAAGCACGTTGTACGAGAAGATCGAGAAGCCCATGACACCCACTTCGCGCAGGAGTTGCACCGACTCGGCGAGATACTCGTCGCGGCCGTCGAAAACGCCCAGGCCCATGAGCCACCGTTCCTTCCCCACCATGCGATTGTAGATGGTCGCGCGGTGCTCGAGCTCCAGCGGCGGGAAGTTGTAGCCCATCGGGACGACGAAGTCCATCCAGCGATTGTTGACCCAGCGTGCCCAGTCCTGTCCCTTGTCGTGGCGGGCGGTGAAGGGATCCGCGACTACCGCGGCCGAGAGCGCCTTGTGGCGGCACGCGGCGCGAATCGCGATCACCATGCTGTCGACTTGGGCCACGCGCGACTCGTTGTAGAGACTGTCGACGAGCGCGAGTGCGCCCGCGCCGATCATGCGCTGGAGCGCGCCGCGGTCACCATGCGCGGCTTCCGCGGGGTCCACACCCCACTGGACGGCGAACTCCGCGCGCGTCGCCGGGTCGAAGGATAGCTCGCGGTTGGGATAGCGAATGTAGTCGAGATGAATGCCGTCGATCTCGTACTCGGTGACGAGTTCGTGGACGACGCGCACCATGTGCTCGCGCATGGCACGGCTGCCGGGCGAGACGAACCAGCCTTCGGCACCCGTGCGCTTCCAGCGCGACGATTGCATGCGGTCCATGCGCACGCCCCGGGAGTCGGTCAACAACCAATCGGGATGGCGTGCGGCAAGATGCCCCGACGGCGGCGACTTCGACATGTCGGACCATACGAGATACACGTTGATCCACGCGTGCACGGCGATACTGTGCCGGCGCGCGATGCTCAAGAGGTATGCGAGCGGGTCGAAATCGGCGACGGGTGCTTGCAGGATGGAGGACGCGGGGTCGACGGCGGAGCGATAGAACGAATCGGCGCGACCGCGCACCTGGACGAAGAGCATGTGCGTGCGCGTCAGTACGGCGAAGTCGACCAGGCGCGCGATGGACTCGGGGGTGGTGAGCGCGTCGCGCACCACCCACAGCGCGCGAATCTCGTCGTCGGGGAGAATGGGAGTGCTCTCTTGCAAGCTTGCGAGATAGGGCGAGGGAAACAGCGCGGTGTCGGCGCGTGCGGGCGCGGGCACAAACGAAAGCGCCCCCCCCATTGGGAGGGGCGCTTCGTACCGTGGCGCGCGTACAGTGGAGCCCAGCCAGATCGAGACGATCAGGACCGTAACGGTTGCTGCGGCTCGGCGTCCGCGCGACATTCGGTAAGCTACCCGGACTTCTTGGGCGCGGAGCGCTTGGCGCCGGAATCTTTCTTCTTGGTGTCAGCCTTGGTCTTCGCGGGCTTGGCTTCCTTCGCGACCTTGGGCGGCTTGGCCTTCTTTTCCTTCTTCGGCTTGGTCTCGGCGGCGGCTTCCTTCTTCTTGCCGCGGGAGCCCTTGGCGGACTTCGCGTCGGCTTCACCTTGGGTTTCCGTGGCTTCGCCACGGATCAACGGCTTCTTGCTGATTTCGGAGTCGACCAGCTCGAGCATCACCATGCGCGCGTTGTCACCCACACGCGTGTGATCGAGCCGAATAATGCGCGTGTAGCCGCCGTTGCGCTCCATGTAGAGCGGAGCGAGCTGATCGAACAGCTTGCGCAGCACCTCGGGGCTCCGCACGACGCGGCCGGCTTCGCGCCAGTGCGCGAGGGCCACGCCCGTCGCACCTTCCTTGTGGGCGCGATGGCCCTTCTTGGCGCGCGTGATGAGCCGCTCCGCCATGCGCCGGGCTTCCTTGGCCTTGGGCGCGGTGGTGGTGATGCGCTCGGCGGCGAACAGCGACGTCACCATGCTGCGCATCATGGCGTAACGGTGCGACGCGGTGCGTCCGAGCTTGCGATGATCTTTGCCGTGTCTCATGTGCGTTTACCTTTTTCTTCTAATCTAGGGGTGTCGTGATTCGTTCGACGCGATTTCCGCAGAGCGATACAACACAGTATTGTGTCTCGCTCGAGGACCTGAGCGGAGAACGGATCACGACACCCCGATTAACCCTACCCGTTCTCTTCCATGACCACTTCGGACTCGTCTTCCGCAGTGGGGGCCGCGGGAACGGCGGGCCTGGGCGCGCGACCGCCCAAGAGCGCGTCGATGTCCATGCCCAGGCCCAGGCCCATGCCGGAGAGAATCTCGGTGATCTCCTTCAGGCTCTGCTTGCCGAAGTTGCGGTACTTGAGCATCTCGGCTTCGCTGCGGCGAACCAGATCGCCGAGGGTCTTGATGTTGGCACGGCGCAGGCAGTTGCCCGAGCGCACCGACAGTTCCAACTCTTCCACGCTCCGGCCGAGCAATTCGCGCAAGCGGTCGCGCTCTTCGTCGACCACGGGCTCCTGCGCCTCCATGGGCGCTTCGTCGAACTTGATGAAGAGGACCATGTGATCCTTGAGAATCTTGGCCGCGTAGCCGAGCGCGTCCTCGGGAGTGACGCTCCCGTTGGTCGTGATCTCGAAGATCAAGCGATCGTAGTCGGTGCGCTGGCCGACGCGCGTGTTCTCGACCGTGTACGCCACCTTCCGGATGGGCGAAAAATTCGAGTCCAGCGGGATCAGGCCGATGTCGTAGTCGCCGAGGTCGTGGGTCTCGCCGGGTACGTACCCGCGCCCGTGACCGACCAGGATGTCCATCTCGACTTCGACGTTCTCGGACGCCGTGCAGAGCACGAGGTCCTTGTTGACGATCTCGATATCCGGATCCTCGGTGATGTCGCCGGCCTTGATCGGCCCCTGCTTGCTGACCTTGAGCTTCAGGAACTTGGGCTCGTCGTTGTGCATCACGACCACGAGCTGCTTCAGGTTCAGCACCACGTCGGTGACGTCGTCGACGACACCGGGGATGTTCGAGAGCTCGTGCAAGACACCCTTGATGCGGACCGCCGACACCGCCGCGCCCTGAATGGACGAGAGCAGTGTGCGCCGCAGCGCGTTGCCGAGGGTCAGACCGAAGCCCCGCTCCAGCGGCTCCACGATGAAGCGCGCGTTGGTCGGGGTGGCGGTCGCGTCGTCGCGAACGATCTCCTTCGGCATCAATAGGTTACGCCATTTCATGCTTCCGTTCCTCCTGCCTGCGATAACCCCAAGGGGTCCGCGGGTGATTACTTCGAGTAGAGCTCGACGATCAGTTGCTCGTCCACCGGAACCGGGATCACGTCGCGGCTGGGAATCTCGGTGAAGACTCCCTCGAGCTTGTTGGTGTCGAGGTCGAGATACGAGACCGCCTGGCGAGCGTCGACGTTCTTGATCGCCTCGCGAATGATGAACAGGTCGCGGCTCTTCCCGTGCGGGGCAATGCGGTCGCCCGGCGATACCAGATAGCTCGGGATGTTGACCTTCTTGCCGTTGACCTCGAAATGGTTGTGACGAATGAGCTGGCGCGCCTGGGCCCGCGAACTCGTGAAGCCCAGCCGGTACACCACGTTGTCCAGACGCCGCTCGAGCAATTGCAAGAGGGTGGTACCCGTGATGCCCTTGGTGGCAGCCGCCTTATGGAAGTAATTGCGGAACTGCCGTTCGAGCAAGCCATAGGTCTTGCGCAGCTTCTGTTTCTCGCGCAGCTGGACGTTGTACTTCGACGATTTTCTCACCCGCGCCTTACCGTGCTGGCCCGGCGGGGAGTTGCGCTTCTCGATGGCGCACTTGTTGGAGTAACAACGGTCGCCCTTCAAGAAGAGCTTTTCGCCCTCTCGACGGCACAGCTTGCACTTCGCGTCGCGATACCTAGCCATTCATCCTCCAAGCGGGTAGCCCCTCGGGCTACACGCGCCGTCTCTTTCTCGGACGGCATCCGTTGTGCGGCTGGGGCGTGCAGTCCTTGACCGCGGTCACTTCGAGCCCCGCCGCGCGCAGCGACCGGATGGCGGCCTCGCGGCCCGCACCCGGTCCCTTGATCCACGCTTCCACCTTGCGCATTCCCAACTCCAGCGCCTCGCGCGCGCAGCGCTCGGCCGCCAGCTGGGCGGCGAACGGCGTGCTCTTGCGCGATCCCTTGAAACCCACCATGCCCGGGCTCGCCCACGACACCACGGCCCCCGTCGAATCGGTGATGGTCACGATGGTGTTGTTGAAGGTCGACTTGATGTGCGCGACACCGTACGCGTCCACCTTGCGGAGCTTCTTCTTGCTGGCCGGGCGCTTGCCGCCCGTGGCCGGTTTGTTGGTCGTCAAACGAATTCCTCCTTGGCGAACGCGTTACGCGTCGCGAGTCCTCTTACTTGGACGGGGTCTTCTTCTTGCCCACGCCCGGACGCACCTTGGGGCCCTTGCGCGTGCGCGCGTTGGTGCGAGTGCGCTGCCCGCGGACCGGCAGATTCAATCTATGGCGCCGTCCGCGATAACAATTGATGTCGATCAGGCGCTTGATGTTGAAGCTCAACTCCGTGCGCAACTCGCCCTCGACCTTGAAATCGTTCTCGATGATGCCGCGCAGCTTGATGCCCTGGTCCTCACCGATGGCCTTGACACGCGTCTCGGGGCTGATGCCGGCCTTCTTGCAAATCGTCTCCGCCGACTTCGGGCCGATGCCGTAGATGTACGTGAGCGCGATGACGATGCGCTTCTCGTTCGGAATGTCCACGCCTGCGATTCGCATTGTTCTCCTCTGGCTCCTAGCGCCGGGCCTAGCCCTGACGCTGCTTGTGGCGCTTGTGCTTGCAGATCACGCGCAACACGCCCTTGCGCCGGATGAGCTTGCAGTCCGGGCAAATCTTCTTGATCGACGTTCTGACTTTCATGACGTTCCTCTACTTGTATCGATACACGATGCGACCCTTGGTCGGATCGTATGCGGAAATCTCCAAGGTCACTCGATCCCCGGGCAGGATCTTGATGAAGTGCATACGCATCTTGCCGGACACGTGGGCGAGCACGATGTGCTTGTTCGCCAATTCCACCCGGAACATCGTGTTCGGCAACGCCTCGACGACGGTCCCTTCTACGGTGATACTGTCGTCTTTGGGCATGCTTCCTTTCGTCCCCTAGCGCGTCAAGATCCGCGGGCCGTCCTTCGTCACGGCCACCGTGTCTTCGAAGTGGGCCGACAACTTGCGATCCGCCGTGACGATGGTCCAGCCGTCTTCGAGCGTGAACACGTCGGCGGTTCCCACGTTCACCATCGGCTCGATCGCGAGCACCATGCCTTCCTCCAGCACGGGCCCCTGGTGGGGCGGTCCGAAGTTGGGCACCTGCGGGTCTTCGTGCATGCGCTTGCCGATGCCGTGACCCACCAGCGATCTCACCACCGCGAAACCGCTCTTGCGCGCGCGCACTTCCACCGCGTGCGAGATGTCGGTCAGCCGGTTGCCCGGTCGCGCCTGCTCGATCCCTTTCTCGAGCGCGTCCCACGTCGTCTCGAGCAGCTTCTCCGCGTCCTTGCTGACACGCCCGACCGGGATCGTGCGCGCCGAATCGACGTAGTACCCGTCCTTGAAGACGCCGATGTCGAGACCGACCAAGTCGCCTTCCTGGAACGCGCGCTCGTCCGGGATCCCGTGCACGACCTCGTCGTTGACCGAGATGCAGGTCGACGCGGGGTAGCCGTGGAAGCCCTTGAAGGCCGGCTTCCCGCCCCGCGCGACGATCAGCTTCTCGATCGCGGCGTCCAACTCCTTGCGCGTGCGCCCGGGCTTGATGAACTCCCGCGCCAGGGCGAAGCACTCGACCACGATGGCGCCGTTGGCCTCCATGATGTCGATTTCGTCGAGCGTCTTCAGCATGATCATGCCGCTGTCCGTCCCCCGGGGCTATGCAAGACGCGCTCGATCTTCGCCGTCACGTCGTCGACCGGCAAATCGCCGTCGATCACGTTCGTCGCGACGCGTCCTTCATAGTGCGCGAGAATGGGACGCGTCTGCGCTTCGTACACGTCCAGCCGCCTCGCGATCGTCTCGGGACGATCGTCTTCGCGCTGGACCACCTTCCCGCCGCACTTGTCGCACACTCCGTCGACGCGCGTCGGGTTGTACTTCACGTGGTAGACGGTCTTGCACTGCGTGCAGGTCCGCCGACCCGAGAGCCTCTCGATCACCGCGTCGCGCGTCGCGTCCAGGACGACGATCGCGTCGATGCGCGATCCCGTCTCGGCCAGGAGCGCATCCAGCCCCTTCGCCTGCCCGACCGTGCGCGGGAATCCGTCCAGCAACCAGCCGGACAGCGTCGCGTCCTTTTTCACCGCCAGGATCGCGTCGCGCATCAATCCCAAGATGATGTCGTCCGACACCAACTGCCCCGACGCCAGCACGCTTTCTACTCTCTGGCCGAGTTCGCTCTTCGCGGCGACGGCTTCGCGCAAGAGGTCTCCGGTCGAAATGTGCCGGAGCTTCCATTTGTTCCGCAGGCGCTCCGCCTGCGTGCCCTTCCCGGATCCCGGGGGCCCGAACAGCACCAGGTTCATCTAGCCTCGGCGGCCCTTCAATCGCCCATGCTTGACGAAGCCTTCGTAGTGGCGCATCAAAAGGTGCGATTCCACCTGGCGCAGCGTATCCAGCATCACGCCCACGACGATCAGCAATCCGGTGCCGCCGAAGTAGAACGGCACGTTGAACCTCGTGATCAAGAGGTCCGGCAGGACCGCGATGAAGGCCAGGAAGAACGCTCCCGGCAGCGTGATGCGCGTCAAAATCCGATCGATGTACTCGGCGGTACGCTTGCCCGGGCGAATGCCGGGGATGAAACCGCCCGACTTCTTCATGTTGTCCGCGAGGTCGACCGGATTCAGAACGATCGCGGTATAGAAGTACGTGAAAAAGATGATGATCAGCGAGTACAGCATGATATAGATCCAGTGCCCCGGCGACAGCCACAGCGTGATCGACTGCAAGATGGACACGTTCGGGAACAGGGCCGCGATGGTGCCCGGGAACATGATCAAGGACTGCGCGAAGATGATCGGGATCACGCCCGCGATGTTGACCGAAAGCGGAATGTGGCTGGCCTGGCCGCCGTACACCCGCCGCCCCACCACGCGCTTGGCGTACTGGACCGGGACGCGCCGTTGTCCCTGGGTCACGAAGATGACGCCCGCGATGATCAGGATCATCATCAACCCGATGATCACGGCCTTGAACGGGCTCATCTGGCCCAGCGTGATCGCACGGTACATATTGAGCCCGTCGATCGGGTAGCGCGCCATGATCCCCACTGTGATGATGAGCGAGATGCCGTTGCCGATCCCGCGCTCGGTGATCTGCTCGCCGAGCCACATCACGAACACGGTGCCCGCGGTCAACGTGATGACGGTCAGGATGCGGAAGCCCCAGCCCGAGAACATCACCGCCGGCGTGCCGCTCGGCCCCGTCATGCTCTCCAGAAAGATCGCGATGCCGAAACCCTGCACGATCGAGAGCAGCACCGTCCCGTAGCGCGTGTACTGGGTGATCTTCTTGCGGCCTTCCTCGCCTTCTTTCGCGAGCTTCTCGAAGTAGGGAACGACGGCCTGGAACAGCTGCAAGATGATCGACGCGCTGATGTAGGGCATGATGCCCAGCGCGAAGATGGTCGCCTTCTCCAGGTTGCCGCCCGCGAACAAGTCGTACAGACCGAGGATCGTCCCGCGCTGGCGGGCGAAGAACTCGGTCAGCACGGAAGCATCGACACCCGGCGTCGTGATGTGACTGCCGATGCGATACACGATCAGAAGCCCCAGCGTGAACATCACGCGGCGCTTCAATTCGGGGATGCTGAAGATCTCCTGAATCTTGGTGAACATATTGTCAAAGAACGATCAGAGAGAACCCGTCTAGCCGACGAGGTTCACCTGTCCGCCCGCCTTCTCCACCGCTTCCTTGGCCTTCTTGCTGGCGGCGTGCACCTTGATGGTGAGCGGCTTCTTGAGCTCGCCGTCCGCCAAAAGCTTGACCGGATTGTTCAGGTGCCGGATAAGACCCTTCTCGAGCAGCGCGTCGATGTCGACGGTCGCGTTGGCGTCGAAGCGATCGAGGTCGCCGAGATTGATCACCTGGTAGCCGATCCGAAAGATGTTGGTAAACCCGCGCTTGGGCAAGCGGCGCTGGAGCGGCATCTGGCCGCCTTCGTACCAGGCGTTCTTGGTGTTGCCGGTGCGCGACTGGGTCCCCTTGTGACCGCGCGTCGACGTCTTGCCGTGGCCGGAGCCCGGACCGCACCCGATGCGCTTGCGCTTCTTCTTGGAGCCCGCGGCGGGCTTGAGTTCTCCGAGTCGCATGGTTACTTGCCCTCCTCGACTCTAACGAGGTAGCGCACCTGATGGATCATGCCGCGCACCTGCGGGGTGTCGGCCTTCTCCACGGTCTGGTACGTGCGCCGGAACCCGAGCGCCGTCATGGTCTTCTTGTGCAACGGCGGCACGCCGATGACGCTCTTGATCTGCGTGATGCGAATCGTCTTAGCCATTCTTCGCCTCGATTCCGAACAACTGATTGATGGAGATGCCACGCCGCCTGGCGACGTCCTTGGCGCTCTCGAGCTGCTGCAAGGCGGTCATGGTGGCCTTGATCAGATTGTGCGGGTTGGTCGAGCCGAGCGATTTCGCGAGAACGTCGCGGACACCCGCGGACTCCATGATGGCGCGCACGGCGCCACCGGCGATCACACCGGTACCCGGTGTCGCGGGCTTCAGGATCACCTTGCCGGCCCCGAACTTCCCGTACACCTGGTAGGGAATGGTGCCGCCCTGGAGGGGAATGCGAACCATCGAGCGCTTCGCGTTCTCGCCCGCCTTGCGAATGGCGTCGCTGATTTCGTTCGACTTGCCGAGCCCGATCCCGACCCGTCCCATGCCGTCACCCACGCATACGAGCGCGTTGAAGCTGAAACGGCGTCCGCCCTTGACCACCTTGGCCACGCGATTGACGTAGACGGTGGTCTCGATGTATTCGGGGCCGCCGCGCTCGCGATCGCGATCGCGCGGGCCGCCGCGCCGTCCGCGGTCGTCCTTTCCGCGTCCCTGTCCGCCGCCCTGGCCGCCGCGTGGACCTCTTCCGCGATCTCCGCCTCCGCGGCCGGGGCGTGCGGGGCGATCGCTCGGCACGGCCGGCGTCGTCGGTGCGGTCGGTGTGCGTTCGTTGCTTCCGGTTTCCACTAGTTCGTCCTCCGAATCATTCCGCTTGCGCGTCGATTAGAAATCGAGCCCATGCTCGCGCGCCGATGTCGCCAGCGCCGCCACGCGGCCGTGGTACAAGTACCCGCCGCGATCGAACGCAACCTTCTTGAACCCCTTGGCCTGCGCCGCCTCGGCCAGCAAGCGACCGACTTCGCGCGCGAGAGCGGTCTTCTTACCGCCCACCGACGCCGCGCCCTTCTCGGCCTTGGCCGGTTTGTCGGCCTTGGCCGCCTTGCCGCCCTTCTTCCCTTCGGCCTTGGCTTCCGCCTTCTCGGCCTTGGCCTCCGCTTTCTTCGCCGCCGGCGCCTCCATCTTGAGGCTCGACACCGACAGGAGCGTGCGACCGGTCTCGTCGTCGATCAACTGGGCGTAGATGTGCTGGTTGCTGCGAAACACGCACACGCGCGGGCGCTCCTGCGTGCCCACGACGCGGTTGCGCACGCGCTTGTGGCGACGCCAGCGCTTGTAGTCTTCGACCTTCTTGAATTTTTTCTCCATGATGACGCCTCCCGTCGACTAGCCGCCGCTCGCCGCCGACTTGCCGGCCTTGCGCTCGATGTGCTCGTCGACGTACTTGATTCCCTTGCCCTTGTAGGGTTCCGGTCCGCGCACCGCGCGAATCTCGGCCGCGACCTGGCCCACGCGCTGGCGATCGACGCCGCTCACCTTGATCTTGGTCGGCTCCGGCGTCTCGACGGTGATCCCCTCGGGAATCTTGAAGTCGACCAGGTGCGAATAACCGATCGTCAGCACCAGCGACTTCCCCTTCGCCTCGGCCTTGTAGCCGACGCCGACGATCTCGAGATCCTTCGAGAAACCCTCGGTGACGCCGCGCACCATGTTGGCGATGTGCGCTCGCGTGGAGCCGTGCGACGCGCGCACCTGCTTCTCTTCGCTCGCGCGCTTGACGACCACTTCGGCGCCCTCTTGCGCCACCAAGCAACCCGCCGGCACCGGCAGCGAAAGCGTACCCTTGGGACCCTTCACCGTCAGCTTGGTCTTTTCGATGGCGACCGTGACGCCGGCCGGGATCTTCACGGGCTGTTTTCCGATTCGCGACATGGCTCTCCTTACCAGATCTCGCACATGACTTCGCCGCCGATGCCGCGCTTGCGGCACTCGACGTCGGTCAGGATGCCCTGCGACGTGGATACGATGGCGATGCCGTATCCGCCCAGCACGCGCGGCAAGCCCTTCTTGGGCGAGTACACACGGCGGCTGGCGCGGCTCACGCGGCGCGAGCCCTGCAGCACGCTCTCCTTGTTCCTCGTGTACTTGAGGTAGATGCGGAGCATGCCCTGCCGGTTGTCCTCGATGTACTTGACGCCGCTCACGTACCCGGCGTCGAGCAATAGCTTGCTCATCTGCGCCTTCACGCGCGACGCGGGCACGTCGACGTACTTGTGCCTGGCGTCCGCCGCGTTACGCAGCCGCGCGAGGTAATCAGCAATCGGATCTGTCATCGCCATTGTCTTTATCTCCTACCGTAGGCGGAGTGCGTCGAGACGTTCGACGCGATTTCCGCAGCGCGATACGACACCATATTGTGTCTCGCGCGAGGACCTGAGCGGAGAACGCTCGACGTACTCCGCCCGTAAACTCTACCAGCTAGCCTTGACGACTCCCGGGACTTCGCCCTGCAGGGCGAGGTCGCGGAAGCAGATTCGGCAGATGCCGAAGCGGCGCAGATACGCACGCGAGCGACCGCAGCGATTGCAGCGGTGGTACGCGCGCACCTTGAATTTCGGGCGCCGTTTGGTCTGCGCGATCCAGGATTTCTTTGCCACAGTTGCCTTTCTAAACGACTCGTTGACCGCTTAGTTCTTGCGGAACGGCATCTTCATGTGCGTCAAGAGCGCCAGCGCCTGCTCGTCGGTCCGCGCCGACGTCACGATCGTGATATCCATCCCGAAGACCTGGGCGATCTTGTCGTAGTCGATCTCCGGAAAGATGATGTGTTCCTTCACACCCAGTGTGTAGTTGCCGCGCCCGTCGAAACCCTTGGTGGGCACGCCGCGAAAATCGCGGATGCGGGGGAGCGACAGGTTGACCAAGCGATCGTAGAATTCGTACATGCGCTCGCCGCGCAGCGTCACCTTGCAGCCGATGGGCATACCCTCGCGCAGTTTGAACGCCG
>JAKEHA010000063.1 GCA_022615275.1 Candidatus Latescibacterota bacterium | reverse complement strand
GCCGCGGCCGGCGCGAATATCGTGGGCGTGCGCTGGGGCGCCGCGATTCAGAACGCCACCGTGCTGGCGAAGGTGGGAGCGCTTTTGCTGATCGCAGCGCTCGCCGTATTCGCGACGCACCCAACGGCGCCGGTTGCGCGCGGCGTCGCGGCAGCGCCCGAGCACTCCCTCGGCGCGAGACTCTTCGCGGGCCTCGTGCCCACGCTGTTCGCCTACGGCGGCTGGCAGTACGCGCTGTGGGTGGGCGGCGAGGTGAAGAATCCGCGTCGCAACGTTCCCCTCGCCATCGTGCTCGGCGTCGCGGTCGTGATCGCGGTCTACACCCTCGTCAACTGGGCCTACTTCCACTTGCTGGGGTTCGACGGAGTCGCGGGGAGCAGTGCGCTGGCCGCGGATGCGGTCTCGGTGGTGTGGCCGGGCGTCGGCTCGCGCTTGATCGCCCTGGCGGTAGCACTCTCGGCCTTTGGCGTGCTCAACGTGCAGATTCTGTCGGGTCCGCGCTTGTTGTACGGGATGGCGCGCGATGGCCGCTTCTTCTCCGTGTTCGGAAACGCGCATCCGCGCTTCGCGACACCCGCGCTCGCGATCGTCCTGGTCGCGTCGATCAGCGCGTCGCTGATCCTGTTGGCCGGCAAAGGCGGCATCGACAAGCTGCTAACCGGGCTGGTTTTGATCGACGCCGTGTTCTTCGGGCTGACGGGCGCGGCGCTGATCGTGTTGCGCCGCAAGCGTCCCGACGCCGAACGGCCCGTGCGCGCGCCGCTCTATCCCATCGTGCCCGTCGTGTTCGTCTTGTTCGAATGCGTCATCATCTACGGCGCGTTCCTGCTCTCGCCGAATCGCGCGGCGGCCTGGATCGGCGTGCTGTGGATCGCAGCCGCGTGCGCGTTGTACGCTCTCCGCTTCCGCCGACGCGTCTCCACGTAGGCACTACTCGGACAGAGATGCGCGTACCGCGTCGTCGTCGACCGGCGATACGGAGTCGTCGCTCAGCGAGCGTATCGTCCCCGATCGCCCCACCACGACCTCCAGCGGATAGCTCGTCACGCGGTATCGGTTCAGGAACGCGTCCTCGACGTCTCGATAGATGGGGAAGCGCAAGCGGTTGGCGGCGCGATAGTCCCGATTGATCCCGGCGCTCGCGCGACTCACAGCGAACACACGCGCGGGGTCGATGGTGCCCTCGGCGAGCGCGTGCTCCCAGCGAATCGACATGTCGGTGCACCCGTCGCAATTCGGGTCGAGGAACAACACGACGGCGCCGCGGCCCGCGAGGAGCGAATCGCTGCGCACGATCGTGCCGAGCGAATCGGACAGGGCGACGTCGGGGAACGCGTCGCCGGGGCGGAAGGGAAACGGGGGCGCTTCGGCCACCACGGGCGCGGAACGGTTGCGGAGCACGCGGCCGAATTGAACGCCGGCCAGCCCGACCGCCAGCGCGAGCGCGGCGAACAGGATCCATCGAAACGGGCGATTGGGATGATGCAGCATTCTTCACTCCCTGAGGATCGACGCGAGGCGGTCAAGCCAGCCGACCCGCCGTCGCGTCGATGACGCGCCTAGCAGGCGACTTGCGGACACTCGATGGGCGCGTTCGGTACCGCCTTGCACGAGGTGCCCGTCGGCGTCGAACAGCACTTGTACGCCACGCTACAAATGCAGCGGTAATAACACAGGCTGGCCTGCGCGGGGGTCGCCCTCAAACCGACGAGCGCACCGATACCGAACACTCCGGCCAGAGCCAGAATCGCGGTCAACTTCTTCATAATTTCACCTCCCCTCGGTTGGAGTTGGGAGGTTAGCCCCAGTCCGGTGTCGTGTCAATACGGTGGTCGAACCGCGGCGCCGACGCTACCGGTCGCGGGCGTCCCTGTGCTACAATCCGGCCGCTGGCGCTAGGGGCGGGGCTGCGCTTGAAACGAGCGGTACAGCACTATGGCCAGGAATCATTCACTCTCCTCGTCGACCGGTCGCGCCAACGCGATCCTGCTCTTGGTCACGGTCTTCGTTCTCGCCGTCGCGGCGGAGCTCACGCTGCGTCTCGTCTATCACCCCGAGTTCCTCGGTAGCGTCATTCACTACGATCCCGTGCTCGGGTGGAGTCTCGAACCCAACGCATCGCTCGTGAGCGTCGACTCGCAGCGCGGACTGCGCTATCGGATCGACGTCAACTCGCTGGGACTACGCGATCGCAAGCTCGCCCTGGAAAAGCCGCGCGACACGCGCCGTGTGCTGATCCTCGGGGATTCGTTCGTGTTCGGTGTGGGATTGAATGGGGGCGAGCGCTTCTCCGACCTTCTCGATCGTTCGCTGCCCGACCACGTGGAAGTGATCAACGGGGGCGTCCCGGGGTGGGGAACCGACCAGGAGATGCTCTTCTACGAATCGTCGCTGCGCCGCTTACGGCCCGACGTCGTCGTGCTGGCGTTCCTGGGACAAAACGACGTGGTCAACAACGGTCTGCGCGGACCGCTGATCGAGGTCGGCACCAAGCCGCGCTTCGTGTGCGACGGCGAAACGCTGCGCTTGGAGCCGCCCACGCCGCCCACGAGATTGAGCTTCTCGGCCCGCGCCAGGCGCACGCTGCGCAAGAGCCGGCTCCTGCTGTGGGTCAAGCGACGCTTCGACATGCGCGAGTACCAGCACCACGCGGTGGAAGATCCGCGCTTCGTAACGCACGGCTACGAAGCCAACCGCCATCTATCGCATTGGTCCGTGTACGACGTGCGCGGCGGTGAGGCCATCGACGGCGCGTGGTGCGTGACGGAGCGCGTACTCGAGCGTCTCGCGGCGGATTGTCGCGAGGATTCGGCGGAGCTAGTGGTGCTGGCGTTTCCGGCCCAGATCGAAGTGGACGAGCCGTGGCGAGCGGAGATGATGAAGCGCACCGGCGTCGATCCGATCCACATGGATTTCGCGCGTCCCTACCAGCGGCTGGCCGCCTTCTGCGCGGCGCGCGGAATCGAGTACCACTACCCGATCGAAGAATTCCGCGCGGCCGCGCAGAAGGAGCCGCTCTACTTCGAGCACGACGCCCACCCCAACGTCGCCGCCAACGCGCTTGTCGCCGAGCTATTGCGCGACGTGGTCGCGTCGTCGCTCGATCACCACGCGCGCCGTTAGTCGCCCAACAACTCCACCAGCGCCGCGAGTTTCTCCGCCCAGTACACCTTGTACGAGGCTTGGGCCGCCCTCGAAACGAGCTTGGTGTGCTGAACCGCCACGGAGCATTTCTCTCCCTTGGGAGTGATCCACACCGTGACGTCGGTTCCGTCGGGCCACGTGATGCGCACCGACTTGGACGGGGTGGCCTTGCGGACGGTGAACGCGACGTCCGCGAGCCACTTCTTGCGCGTGCGCGCGTTGACGAACGCGTCGAACGCGACCGCAGCCCGCACGGGGAGCGTCTTGCTCTTCGACGCCTCGTACGCGCCGCTGCGCCGCTGCCCGATCTCGCGCAGGCCCTTGATGCGCTCGTAGCCGACGGTCACCGATTGCGACCACCAGCCGTCGACGCCGTGTTCGTCGTGCACGAACGACGCGATGTCGCGGTGCGGGAGGTTCGCGCCGTCGATCGCATCGAGAATGCGGACCCATTCGGCCCACGCTTTACCGGACTTGGCGAGGATGGTGGCATCCTTGATCCCCGCGAGCGTTTCGAACTCGGCGGCGGTCTTCGCGGGTGCTTTCTTGGTGCGGGTGAGGTGAACGCGGGCGGTGGTGTACGACTCGCCCGTCTTCTGCATGCGGGAGCGCACGAGGCGCTTTAGATCTTTTTGCTTCGGCATCTCGATCATCCTTTCGAAAGCCGCGCGCAACCCGCCCCCCAGCAGCGAGCCTCGCTCGGCAACGAAAGTGTCGACGATGCGTGATCCGGGAGTATGCCCCCCTTTGCCCCACGAAGGCCCTCGCTGGGGGAGGACCGAAGGGGTTGGGCGTGGATGGTCGCCCGGTCGCCATTATGGAGGAAGAATCCCGCGCGTGACAAGAGGGACGATTCTGCCGACCCATCGCCCAAAATTCTTCTTTACGACCCGCCGTTCCTTTCATAGCTTTTCCGCCGATGGCATCGCGACGAAGGTCGCGACGGCGCCGACGAACCCGGGCGGTTCGAGGGGCCGGGCGAGGTGGGTCTCGCCGATCATTGGGCACGCCCTGAAGGAGGTGATCCAGTGAGTACAGATAGTCGCGGCTTAGTGGAGGTGGCGTCCCCGTAAGGGATGACTCCACGTTCGTGGCTTTCTAAGGTCACCCCGCATTCGGGGGAAACCCAACGCCACCGATACTGATCCCGGTCGGGGTCCCTGCCAAGGGACCCCGACTTTTTTGCCGGATCGCGCTGGCATGTCGCTTGCGGCCGCTACTCGGGGAGTTCCCTTGAGGGCCCAATGTGCCCGAATGAGGTGCATGCTCGTGCGCGAAACACAATCACACTCCATCCTGCATACCGTCGACCCGGGTCGTATTGTTCCCCGGAAGGGAGCGTTGCTCGCGACCGCGCTGGCGGTGGTCCTGGCGACTGCCGCTCGCGATGCCGGCGCGCAGTGCACGGAACAGCAGTTCCAGAACTACACGGGGACGACGCAGAACGGGTGCCCGTGCTTCGCCCAGAACGAACAGGCGGGCTCGGTGTTCACGCTGCCCGCGAACCAATACCCCATCGAGATACTCAAGGTCGGCATCGCGTGGAGCTCGGTGTTCGGCGGAACGGGACAATCCGTCGAAGAGGCGGTCCACATCTATGCGGGGGGCCTTCCGAACCCCGGCGCGCCCATCTTCTCGCTCGTCGGACCCGTGCTCACCGACGGTTTCTTCAACGAGTTCAATCTCGAGGCCTTGCCCGGCGAGATCACGATTGCGTCGGGGCCGTTTACGGTAGCGCTCGAGTTCTTCAACGCCAACGCGGGCAATCCCTTCGCCGCCAGCGTGGTGAGTGACGGCAACGGCTGCCAAGTGGGCAAGAACGTCGTCTACGCGAACGGCTGGAACGATGCGTGCGCGCTGGGCGTAACCGGCGACTGGGTATTCTACGTGAAGTATCGCTCGCTCGCGGTGACCGGCAGTGCGAACCCCGTTCGCACCGTGTTCTCGAACCCGCCCATGTCGACGACCTCGTGCGACACGGTCTATGTCGTCAACAACGGCTGTGACGACCTGAACATCACCAGTGTTACCGGGTGTGGCAGCGCGCCCTTCAGCGTCGACACGACGCCGACCGCGAGCACGGTTCCGCCCGGCGGCAGCACCCCCATCTTGGTGTGTGTGACACCCACGGGTGCGACGGAGGACAGCTGTGTCGTCACCGTGAACAGCAACGCGAGCAACTCGCCCTTCACGTTCAAGGTCGTGCTCGACGTAACCGCGACCGGGGTCGAGGCACCCGCGCTGGACGGCTTCACCATCGAGGGGGTCGTGCCCAACCCGTTCAATCCATCGACCAACGTTCGCTTCACGCTGCCGCGCGCGCTTCCGGTCACCGCCGAAGTATGGTCGGTGACCGGTGCCAAGGTGCGCACACTCGCGAACGGATCCAACCTGGGGGCCGGCGAACACTCGCTGCGATGGGACGGCCGCAACACCAACGGCGATCGCGTCGCGTCGGGCGTGTATATGTTCCGCGTGTCGACGCCGCTGGGCCAGCGCGTCGCGCGCATGGTCCTGGTCCAGTAACGGAGGAAACCCGTGGCAATGTTGAAGTGGAAGCGAAACGAGTTCGTCGTTGTCGGTGACGTCATGACGCGGGGCATGTTCGACGCGTGGGCGGACGAGGAGGGTCGCGCGGCGTTTCGCGAGGCCTTGAAGCAAACGCCCAATCGGTGGTTCTTCGGCGACCGCCGCGCCCGACGCAAGCTCCACAAGGAAGCGAGCATCGCGTTCGGCTCGCGCGGGACCTTCGCCGGCATGATGAAGAAGCAGCTCGACCAACTCCCGCTACTCGTGCGCGCGTGCGCCATTATCATTCGCCGCAGCGGCTATCAGACTCTCAATACCGTCGACGGCAATCGCGGTCTGTGCGTGGTTCCGCGCGGCGTGGTGCAAAAAGACTTCAAAGCCCAACTGCTGAGAGAGCTCATCGATCTCCCCCAGGTGCGCTCGTTCCGGGGCTTGACCGAGCGCGTCGTCACGGCTGCGGCGGTCGAAGCCGAGGCCGTGCTGTTCGACTTCCTGGTCAAGGGTGCGCCCCTGGTCGACGCCACCGGGCGCGGCCTCATCATCGACGTCGACCGCGACTTTCGTTGGAAGGTCAACGGCGCCGACGGCCACTACTACTACGCCTACTCGACCGAAGAAAAGGTGGACCTTGCCGCCAAGAAAGAGTGCAAGCGCTTCGTCACGTCCATGCAGGAGAGCCTGAAAGGACAATCCGTGTATCTGAAGCGGCTCTCGGGCGCGGAAGTGGCGGATGTATCGGAAGCGCTCCAACTGCGGCGCCTGCTCGAGGCGAGCACCGAGTCCACGGGGGCCCGCGTGCGCTCGCGCGTCAGCACCGGTTCGGGCAACGAGCTGGTCTCCGACATCGTATAGCGTTCTCGACGGTTGTGGACGTGGCCGCGTCGAAGTGGCGCGCGCACCGTTTTCGTGCTATACCTCGACCTCCAACGTTCGATGGAGGTCGATCGATGAAACGACTGTTCGTGCCCGCCCTCATGGCCCTCGCCGTTCTGGCGGCTTGCTCCCAAAAAGGATTCGAAGGAAGCGTCGACATCACACCCCAACCGGTGGCCGACGCCAACTTCACGGCTTACAAGACGTGGATGTTCGGACGCGAGGGGCAGTATCCGCCCACGGGCCTCGATCACATCGACCAGCCGCAGTTCCGGGTCGCTGCCGGCAAGCACTTCGCCGACGAGATGACGAAGCTCGGCTACGTCAATTCGACGGACAACCCCGACCTCGTTTTCCTCCTCCATATCGCGTCGGAGCAGAAGTGGGACGAACAGAAGATGGACGACGTCTACAAGGGCTACGACATGGCGTGGACCCAGGTCACCGACGAGGACATCTGGAACGAAGGGACCATCATCATCTTCGCAATGGACGGGAAGACGGGCAAACAGGTGTGGAGCTCCACGGCGCAGGCGCGGCTCCAGGATTTCGTCGGCTACGAGGACCGGCTGGAGCGGTTCAACAAGGTCATCACCAAGATGCTGGCCGATTTTCCGCCGCGCGTGCAGTAGGTAGCGCCACGGATACGGTTCGACGATCCTTCGACCGCGCGTTCTTCCAGCGCTACTACCACGCGCCGCGCACTTCCGTCGTCGGTGCCGACGAGGTGCTCAAGCGCGCCCGCTTCGTCACGAGCTATCTCGATCATCTCCAGGTCGACGTGCGCCGCGTCCTCGACGCCGGCTGCGGCACCGGCATGTGGAAGCGCGCCCTCCAGCGCATCGATCGCGACATCGAGTACGTCGGCATCGACCCGAGCGAGTACCTGTGCCGGCGCTACGGGTGGATGCAGGCGTCCATCGACGAGTTCACGTCGCGCCGCAAGTTCGATCTGGTGGTGTGCCAGGACGTGCTCCAGTACGCGGACGACGACACCGTCGAGCGCAGCTTCGCCTCCATCGCGCGCGTGTGCCGGGGTGCCCTCTATTTCGACGTACCCACCCGCGAGGACATCGACGACGGCCTGCTCGACATGCGGCGCACCGACCGCGCGATTCACGTGCGCACGGCGCGCTGGTATCGCACGCGTCTCTTGAAGGACTTCGTGAACGTGGGTGGGGGAGTGTTCCTGCGACGCGGCGCACGCGCGGTCGCACTGGCACTCGAGCGGTGGGACGGCGCTCCACCGCGGGCACGGCGCAAGCGGGATTGAAAGGAATCGCCTGCGGCTACGCCGCAGGCGGAGTCACGTCGCGGATGATGTAACCGCCGGAGCGCTCGTCGGGCTCGATGTCGATCAAGCCTTCCTGCTCCATGCTCTTCAGGAGATCGTTGAACCCGCGGAAGCCATAATACGACTCGTTGAAGCTGGGCTGCCGGCGCTTGATGGCCTGCTTGACCATCGAGCCCCAGATCTCGTCCTCGTCGCCGCGCTCGTCCCACAGCATTTCGATGGTATCGAGAACCAGATCGAACGCCTTCTGTTTGCGCTCTTCGGACTCGGCCTCTCCGGCACTCGCGCGCGGCGCGGCCGCGGCCTTCGACTTGGCGGCGGGACGCTTGCGGCTCTTGCGCCGCTTCTCGTGCTCGCGCACCAGGTCGTCGTAGAAGATGAACTCGTCGCACGCGGTGGTGAACAGGTCCGAGGTCGAGTTCTTGACGCCCACTCCGATCACGATCTTGTTGTTTTCGCGCAACTTCGTCACCAGAGACGAGAAGTCCGAGTCGCCGCTCATGACGGCGAACGTGTTGACGTGGGGCTTGGTGTAGCACAGGTCGAGCGCGTCGACCACCATGCGAATATCGGCGGAGTTCTTGCCCGACTGGCGCACGTGCGGGATCTCGATCATCTCGAAGGCTGCTTCGTGCATGGGGCGCTTGAAATCTTTGTAACGGTCCCAATCGCAGTACGCCTTCTTGACCACGATGCTGCCCTTGAGCAGCAAGCGCTCGAGGACGCGGCTGATGTCGAACTCGGCGTAGCGCGACTCGCGCACGCCGATGGCGATGTTTTCGAAGTCGCAGAAAACGGCGATACTGGCGGTGCGGTCTCGTTCGTTCTTTTCGGGCATGAATACCTCGGATTCGGCGCCACGCGGGGATCGCGAGCGCGGAGCGGAGGATAGCACGACGGGCGCGTACCGGCAACCGCGCCCCTTGACGAGGGGATGGCGAGGGCGTACCGTTCGGCGATTCGCCGACGAATCGAACCCGATCGACGGCTCCCGGAAACGATGCAAACACCCCGCACGCCGGATTCGCCCCCGGATTCGAACGAGACGCGATCGGGCACCCCGATCAGTCTCCGCACGCGTCTGCGCTCGATACTGATCGGGCCGCCGCGCGACCTCCGCGATCGTTCCGTCTACGAGCACATCTCGCTGATTGCGTTTCTGGCCTGGGTGGGGTTGGGCGCCGACGGATTGTCGTCGTCGTCGTACGGTCCGGAAGAAGCCTTCAAGGCGCTCGGCGACCACACCTATCTCGCGGTCGGACTCGCGCTCTTGACCGCCATCACGGTGTTCGTTATCTCGGCCGCGTACAACGGCATCATCGAGTTATTTCCGCACGGCGGCGGCGGCTACTTCGTCGCCACCAAGCTGCTCGGCAAGCGCGTGGGTGCGGTGTCGGGCAGCGCGCTCGTGGTCGACTACGTTCTCACCATTACCATTTCGATCGCCGCGGCGGGCGACGCGCTTTTCAGCTTGTTTCCTTACGAGTATCAGGCGTGGAAGCTGCCGGTCGAGATTTTGCTGATCGTCGTTCTGCTGTTGATGAACCTGCGCGGTGTGCGCGAATCGGTGCTTACGCTGACACCGATCTTCCTTCTGTTCATCATTACCCACCTCATTCTGATCGTGGGTGCGATCTTCATGCACGCCTCGGAAACGCCCGAGACGGCACGCGAGGTGCAAACCGGATTCTCGAACGGGCTCGCGACGCTGGGGGCGGGCGGGCTGGCACTCCTGTTCATACACGCCTACTCGCTGGGCGGCGGCACCTATACCGGTATCGAGGCCGTCTCGAACGGCCTCGCGATCATGCGCGAGCCGCGCGCCCAAACCGGCAAGCGCACCATGCTCTACATGTCCATCTCGCTCGCACTCACGGCCGCGGGACTCATCTTGTGCTATCTGTTGTGGGACATCCGGCACGTGGAGGGGAAGACGATGAACGCGGTGCTTTCATCGTCGTTCGCGGGCGGTTCGACCGTCGGGCAGGGGTTCACGATTCTCACCCTGGTATCCGAGGGCGCGCTCTTGGTGGTGGCCGCGCAGGCGGGATTCGTCGGGGGTCCGCGCGTGCTCGCCAACATGGCGGTCGACTCGTGGATGCCGCACCGCTTCGCGGCCTTGTCGGACCGCCTGGTCACCGGCAACGGCGTCATTCTGATGTGCATCGCGTCGATGGCGGCCCTCCTCTACACGCGCGGCGACGTGTCGCACATCGTCGTCATGTACTCCATCAACGTGTTCGTGACGTTCTCGCTCTCCATGCTGGGCATGCTGCTGTACACGCTGCGCACCAAGAAGGCGTCGCGTCGAACCAAGCGGCGCATTCTCCTCTACTCGTTCGGATTGCTCCTGTGCTCGACCATCCTCGTGATCACGACACTCGAGAAGTTCGGCGAAGGCGGCTGGGTCACCCTGCTCGTGACCGGCGCCGTGGTCGCGCTGTGCTTCGGGATTCGCCGCCACTACGAGACCGTCTCGCGCAAGGTGGCCAAGCTCTACGAGTCGCTGATCGAGGTCCCGCGCGCCCCCGACGCTCCCGACGAGCCGCTCGAGCCCAAGCCCACCGACTCGGTGGCCGCGATCCTGGTCGGCGACTACGGCGGCGTGGGCTTGCACACATGCTTGAGCGTGTTCTCGAAGTTCCCCGGCCACTTCAAGGGCGTCGTGTTCGTATCGGTGGGCGTGGTCGACTCCAAGGAGTTCAAGGGCGAAGGGACGGTCGACGCGCTGCGCGAGCACCTCGAGGACGATTTGCAGCGTTACGTGGCGTTCGCGCGCAAGCAGGGAATCCCCGCCACCTACCGCTACTCGATCGACACCGAAGCGGTCGAAGGCGCGGAGCGGCTGTGCCTGGAGGTCGCGTGCGAGTTCCAGCAGATCATGTTCTTCGCCGGCAAGGTCATCTTCGGCAAGGAACAGTGGTTCCACCCGCTCTTGCACAACGAGACCGCGTACGCCATCCAGCGCCGCCTGCAATGGCAGGGCCAGATGGTGGTCGTGGTCCCAATCCGCGTGATGTAGGGGCAACTTCCCCGGAATCGAAGACGACACCCCTTGCCGTGTATGCTATCGTGACCGGCGCCTACCCGCGCCGATAGGAGGTCCATTGTGGGAAAGATCATAGCCATCGCCATCGTCGTCCTGCTCGTTTTCGTGGCGATCGCGGGAGTCTCCGGTTACAACCGCGTGGTCAAGCTCGACCAGGGAGTCGCGCAGGCGTGGAGCCAGGTGGAGAACGTCTACCAGCGCCGCTCCGACTTGATCCCGAATCTGGTCGAGACGGTCAAGGGTGCGGCCAACTTCGAACAAGAGACGCTGACCCGCGTCATCGAGGCACGCGCGGCGGCCACGCAAATCAAGATCACGCCCGAGATGCTCGACGATCCGCAGGCGCTGCAGCGCTTCGAAGAGGCGCAGGGCGAGTTGTCTTCGGCGCTGTCGCGCCTGCTCGTCACCGTCGAGCAGTACCCCGAGCTCAAGGCCAACGCGAACTACCTCGCGCTCCAGGACGAACTCGCGGGCACCGAGAACCGCATCGCCAATGAGCGCCGGCGCTTCACCGAGACCGTGCAGACGTACAACACCGCGGTGAAGAGCTTCCCGATGAACATGCTCGCCGGCATGTTCGGTTTCGCGCCCAAGGCCTACTTCGAAGCCAAGGAAGGCGCCGAGGAAGCGCCCAAGGTCGAGTTCTAGTCTCGTGCGAACCATCCGAGTCACCGTTTTACGCCGCGCGCGGGTCGCCGCGCTGGCGATATCCGCGTTCGTGCTGCTGACCGCACTCGCGTCGGCCGCGCCGAGCGTGCGCGTGCGTTTGCCGGAAGCGCCGCCGCGCTTCTTCTACGACGAAGCCGGCGTGCTCTCGGCCGACGAGCGCCGGGTGCTCGAGGACACGCTGATGGCGTACGACCGGCGCGGCCTCGAGATCGGCGTCGCCGTCTTCAAGTCGCTCCAAGGCGACCCCATCGAGGACGTGTCGATGGCGCTCGCGGAGAAGTGGAAGCCGGGGAGCGCCGAGCGCGACAACGGCGCTCTCATCGTCGTCGGCATGGAGGAGCGCAGCGTGCGCATCGAGGTGGGCTACGGCCTGGAAGCCGTGGTCAACGACGCGGTGGCCGGGCGCATCGTTCGCAACGACATCGCGCCCGCGTTCCGCGAGGGTCGCTACGGCGCGGGTCTGTCGCGTGCGGTCTCGAGCATCGCGCGGCTCGCGCGTGGCGAGACGCTGCCGGAACCGGCGGGCGCCGAGGCCCCCGCGTGGCTCCCGCTGGTCTTGATCCTGATCTTCATCGGGATCTTCATTTCGGTCTCGCGGCGCGCGCGGCGGGGGTGGATCTCGCGCCACGGGT
>JAKEHA010000327.1 GCA_022615275.1 Candidatus Latescibacterota bacterium | reverse complement strand
GTTCGGGTGTACGGCGACGTTGAATAACGTGGTTCCGACGTCCTGATAACTGGCGACCACCGCGAGCGACGACGTGCCGATCGCGACCACGTCGTTGTCGAGGAGCGTGTAGGGAAGGAACGCGTTCCAATTGCGCCCTATCTCGTCGAGCCAGTTGCCTCCGTCGTGCTTGACGATCAGGCCCACGTCGGGCGGTGCGGCCCGCGCGGGGTTCATGGGCGGGTTGGGGGCCGGCAGGCCGCCGTTGGCAGACACGACCTCGGTCGGGACCAAGGTGGTCTTGTTCTGACCGTCGAGCGCACACACGTAGACGGTGGATCCATCCGGAGAGAGTGCCAGCGAGCGCGGGTCACTCATCTCGAGCGGGATCTCGACCGGTGCCGCCGTCAAGTCGGATAAATCGTAGACGCGAATGATGTCCTCTTGCGACACGCACACGAAGGCGCGGTCGGCGGCGAAGACGACGTCGGTCGGTTCGTCGCCGACCAAGAGCGTGCGCACGACGCGCCCGGTCAGCACGTCGACGATGCTAATGTCGTCCGAGACCTGATTGACCACCCACACTTCGTTCTGCGAACGAGCGCGAACCGTCACCGGCTCCAAGCCCACCATGACTTCGGCGATCTTCTTGGGCGGGTTGGCGTTGACCTCGAAGACGACCAGACGATGGTCGGCGGTATGCGTCACGAACAGACGATTGCCGGTCGGCGACATCTCTACCGGGTGTACGGGCGGGCTCTCGAAATGCGTGAGGTCGCTGGCGAAGGAGGCCGTCGAAAGGAGGGTCAGCGACAATACAACGGCCGATGCCAGGGGTCTTGAGGGATGCATCGGGTTGCGTCTCCTGGACGATGGAGTGAGTGGGTTGTCGAAAGAGGGCCTCATTGTACCATGGCGACGGCCGCAGGTTCAATCGCCGGTTGCGCCTGTATTGAACCGCGCGGTACCCTGTTGACCGCAGCGCGCGTGCCGCGAGGAGGTCGTCTCGATGGGGCGAAACATTGCCGGGGTCGTGGTCGGGTATCTAGTCATGTTCGTGGTCGTAATGGCGACGTTCACGGGCGTGTTTTTCGTGTTGGGCGCGGACCGCGCGTTCCGAGCCGGGAGCTTCGAAGTCACTGGGCTTTGGATTTTTGTAAGCACGATCTTGAGTCTTGCGGCCGCGATTCTGGGCGGCCTCGTGGCCATGCGCATTGGCAAGGGGCCGCGAGCGGCGCACCTGCTCGCGATCGTCGTGGTCGTGCTCGGCGTCATCCTCGCCATCCCGACCCTGGACGCACCCGAGCCCGGCGAGCCGCGCACCGGCGACGTCACTAGTTCCGAAGCCATGATGAAGGCCCAGCAGCCGCCCGTCGTTTCCTTCTTGAACCCAGTGATCGGTGCCGTGGGCGTTCTCCTCGCCACCCGTCTGCGGAAGCCGTCCTAGCATGCCGTGGGTGTATCTGTTCTTCGCCGGTGTCATGGAGTGGGGCTGGCCGATCGGCCTCAAGTTCGCCTCGCAACCGCAACACCGCGTCTGGGCCATCCCCATGGCCATCGTCTCTATTCTATTGAGCGGCTGGTTGCTCCTGCTCGCTCAGCGCACGATTCCAATCGGAACCGCCTACGCGGTGTGGACGGGGATCGGGGCGGTGGGGACGTTCGTGCTGGGGATCGTGTTCCTGGGAGAGCCCGCGCAACTCGCGCGCTTTTTCTTCGTGGGATTGATCATCGTAGGGATTCTGGGTTTGAAGTGGGTGTCGTGAGCCGCGCCGGCTCACACCGTGGCCGGGCGCTTGGACGCGACCTTGCGTTCCTGGTCGTTGAGGATCTTCTTTCGTAGTCGAATCGACTTCGGGGTCACCTCCACCAGTTCGTCGTCCTCGATGAACTCGAGCGCGAACTCGAGCGTCATCTCGCGTGGCGGCGTCAACTGAATGGCGTCGTCGGCGCCCGAGGAGCGCATGTTGGTGAGCTTCTTCTCCTTGATTGCGTTGACGACCAGGTCCGAGCCCTTGTTGTTGACCCCGATGATCATGCCCTCGTAGACGGGATCGCCGGGGCGGATCAATATCTCGCCGCGCTCTTCCAGGCTCCACAGCGCATAGGCCACCGCGGTGCCGGGGTGGAGTGCGATCTGGACCCCGTTGTTACGCGACGGCATGTCGCCTTTGTAGGACTGGTACTCGTAGAAATTCTGATACATGACGCCGGTGCCGCGCGTCATGGTCAGGAACTCGCTGCGGAAACCGATCAGGGCCCGGGTTGCGATCAAGAACTCCATGCGAATCGTCCCCACGGCACTGGTCGTCATCGACTTCATCTCGCCCTTGCGCCGGCCGAGTGCTTCGATCACGGTGCCCTCGAAACCGGGGTCGACTTCGACCACGACCTCCTCGACCGGCTCCATGACCTCGCCCTCGATCTCTTTCAAGATGACGCGCGGGCGCGACACTTCCATCTCGTAGCCTTCGCGGCGCATGGTTTCGATCAAGATCGCGAGGTGGAGCTCGCCGCGGCCGGAGACCTTCAGACGTTCGCCGCCGTCGGCGTCTTCGACGCGAATGCCGACGTTGATCATCGCTTCGTGCTCCAACCGCTCGCGAATGTGGCGCGAGGTCAGGAAGCGCCCGCCGTCCTTGCCGGCGAACGGGCTCGTGCTGTGCGAAAAGAACATCGAAATCGTGGGCTCGTCGATCTTGATGAGCGGTAGCGCCTCCGGGCGCTCGGGTGAGGCCAGCGTGTCACCCACGTGGACGTCTTCGATGCCCGCGATGGACACGATGTCGCCGGCCAGCGCCGATTGCACTTCGGCCCGCTTCAAACCGGTATAACGGAGGATTCGCGTCACCTTGGAGCGAACCACCTCGTGGTCCTTCTTGATCAGGACGACGGGGTCGCCGAGCTTGACCGACCCGTGATAGATGCGCCCGCTCGCGATGCGCCCGACGTACGAGTCGTAGTCGAGCATCGTGACCAGCATCTGAAAGGGATGGTCGACTTCCGCGACGGGCGGGAGGACGCGGTGCACGACGGTCTCGAGCAGCGCCTTCATGTCGGACGCGGGCTCGTCGAGGTCCATGGTGGCCCAGCCGAGCTTGCCCGACGCGTACACGATGGGGAAGTCGAGTTGCTCGTCGGTGGCGTTGAGTTCGCAGAAGAGGTCGAAGGTCAGGTCGGCGACTTCGTGCGGCCGCGCGTGCGCACGGTCGACCTTGTTGACCACGACGATCGGCTTGAGATGCAGCTCGAGTGACTTCTTGAGCACGAACTTGGTCTGCGGCATGGGACCGTCGAAGGCGTCCACCAGGAGCAGCACCCCGTCGACCATACGCAGGATGCGCTCGACCTCGCTCCCGAAGTCGGCGTGGCCGGGGGTGTCGACGATGTTGATGGTCAGGTCCTTGTACCGAATCGACGCGTTCTTCGAGAAAATGGTGATGCCGCGCTCTTTCTCCAGGGGGTTGGAGTCGAGGATCGTGACCTCGCCTTCCTTGAAGGCGTAGGCGCCCGTCTGCTTCAAGAGCGCGTCGACCAGGGTGGTTTTGCCGTGGTCGACGTGGGCGATGATCGCGATGTTGCGGACGTCTTTGCGTCGTTTCAGGTTGGGCATGGGTCTGGTTGCGCTTTCCGGCGCGGGCGACGTAATATAGGCCAAACGCGGTCCGGCCGCAACGACGGAAAATAGAAAGGGATTCGCATGCCTCGCGGCTGAAAGGACGATTCCGAACCCCTATGAAAACCCGATTTCGATTCGCGCGTCGAACGACGTTGGTCCTTTGCGTCTGGCTTTCGCTCGTGGCTACGTCGCAGGCCGCGGAATCCGGCGAGCCCGCCGTCATTCGTTTCCAGAACCGCGACATCGCTACTCTTCGAGCGAGCCTGGGGCCGGTCGATCCGGAAAAGCGAGCCGAGGCGGCGGAACGCCGTATCGCGCAGAGCACGCCCGGCGATCTACGCCAACCGGTAGCTGTGGTCCCGTACGGCGACGCGCGCGCCATCTCTCTCGGGAATCGCATGCTGTTTGCGGTCGTTCCCGACGACGTCGATCCGACTGCGGGAGAGACGGTGGACGACGCGGCCGAGCAGGCGGCCGCCAACTTGCGCGTGGCGCTCGCGGCGTGGGTGGACCAGCGGCGTCCCGATGTTATTGCGCGGGGAGCTCTCCATGTCCTCATTGCGACCGTCATCGGGCTGGCGCTGTTCTTCATTCTGATCCGGCTGCGCCGCCTCCTCTTGACCCGTTTGACACCGCGCGCCGAACGCGCGATCGAAAAGCGGCACCTCGTTCTTTTCGGTCAGGACCTGCGCGGTGCCGCCGTGAAGACCCTGCGGGCGGCGATCAACATCGCCTACCTGTTCGCCGTGGTCATTCTCGCCTACACGTGGCTCATGTACTCGCTGCGCCAGTTCCCCTTGACCCAGCCCTGGGGGGAAGGTCTGGCGGATTTTCTGCTCGGCACGGTAGGGATGATCGGGCTCGGGATTCTCCACGGGATTCCCGAGATGATCGTGGTCGTGCTGGTATTGTTCGTGACGCGCTTCTTCGTGCGGGTCGTGTCCTCCATCTTCGACGCGGTCGAGCGCGGGCAGGTCACCATTCGCGGCGTCCATCCCGACACCGCGGACGCAACGCGGCGCATCGTCACCGTGCTGGTTTGGATCTTCGGCATCGCGATCGCGTATCCGTTCATCCCGGGCTCGAGCAGCGACGCGTTCAAGGGGATCAGCGTGCTGGTCGGCCTGATGATCTCCCTGGGTTCGTCGGGTGTGATCAATCAGGCCATGAGCGGGATGGTGGTGGTCTTCTCGCGCGCCCTCAAGTCGGGCGAATACGTGTGCATCGGCGATCACGAGGGCACCGTGACCGAAGTGGGTGCCTTGTCGACCAAGCTCAAGACCGTGCGCAACGAGGAGATCAATATTCCCAACGCCATGCTGGTGTCGAGCACGACCAAGAACTACTCGCGCTTGCCGGGCCTCATCGTGCACGCGTCGGCGGGTATCGGATACGAGGCGCCCTGGCGCGTGGTGCACCGGCTGCTGATCGAGGCTGCGTTGCGTACGCCGGGTGTCCGGCACGAGCCGGCGCCGTTCGTCCGCCAGGGTGCGCTGACCAGTTTCTGCGTCGATTACACGATCAACGCCCACATCGAGCAACCGACCGAACGCCTGGCGGTGCTCTCGAATCTGTACGCGAACATCCAGGACGCCTTCAACGAGGCGGGTATCCAGATCATGACGCCCGCGTTCGAGAGCCAGCCGGCGGAGCCGGTGGTGGTGCCGAAGTCCAGGTGGGGCGACGGCGGCGCGAGCAACCCGCGATGAAGTCGGAGGACGACATGAAGACCCGAATCGTGCTTGGAATCGTCGGGATTGCGCTCGCCGGCGCGTGCGGCAATACGAAGGTGCTCGACACGTGGATCGACTCCGCGGTAACACCCGCGCCCGCGCATCGCATCGTGGTGGTCGGCTTGAGCGGCGACGAGGTGACGCGCCGACTCTTCGAGGACACGTTCAGCGGGGAGCTGAATAAGCGCGGCAACGACGCCGTCGCGGGGCACACGTTCCTGCCCAAGGAGCTGGAGGGGGATCCCGACTCGGCGTTGGCACTCATCACGAAAGAAGGCTTCGACGCCGTCCTGACCGCCCGCTCGCTGGGCGTTCACACCGAGGAGACGGAGACGCAGGGCACCGCGTACTACATTCCCGACTCGGGCTACTACGGATGGAACGGGTACTACGGAGCCGTTTATCAAGACGTCACCGCGACCACCTACACCACGCGCACCGAGAAAGCCATGGTGGAAACGCACCTATACCAAACGTCAACCAAGAAGCTCGTGTGGGGCGCGCGATCCGAGACCACCAGTACCGGGAAGCTGACCGAGGGCATGCGCGACTACGCGCACACCGTGGTCGGCGATCTGGCCAAGAGTGGATTCATCAAATGAGGCGGTCGCAGCGCCCATGATCGGCTATTTGACGCGAAAGGTGCGACGCCACCAGGCGCGACGGACCTTCCGCGAGTACGGCTTCGAACTCCGTCGATTCCAGCTTCCGCGCGACGGCGAGATCGAGTACGCGCAGTGGAAGCACCCCTTCGAAAAGCCCAAGGTCATCGCGCAAGACGACGTCGACGGATTGCGCCGCTTCATCCGTCCCGGCGACACCGCCGTCGACGTGGGGGCCCACACCGGCGACACCACCGTGCCCATGGCGCTCGCGTGCGGCCCCAACGGGATCACCATCGCGCTCGAGCCCAACCCGCACGTCTTCAAGATCCTGGAAGAGAACGCGCACCACAATCTCGACAAGACGAATATCGTGCCGCTCAACTTCGCGGCCACCGAGGACGACGGCGACTTTCAGTTCCACTATTGGGACGCGTCGTTCGGAAACGGTGGCTACCTTTCCCGGCTTCGCAACCAGCGTCACGGACATCGCTACGCGCTGCGCGTCAAGGGCCGCAACCTCGAGCGGTATCTGCGCACGTACTACGCCGATCGCCTGGGGCGGCTCACGTTCCTCAAGACCGACTGCGAGGGGTACGACAAGGATGTGCTGCGGTCGTTGCGCGGCGTGCTGAAGCAATGCCGTCCCGTGGTGGTGTGCGAAGTCCACAAGAAGCTCGACGCGTCCGAACGGCATGAACTCTTCGACGTGCTCAAGGAGGCGGGCTACGCCCTGCACGTCTATCGCGGTGGCGCGAACCCGGTGGGCGAGTTGCTCGCGCGCGACGACCTGGGGAAGCACCCCCGCATGGACGTCGTGGGGATCCCCGCGGGCGCCGACGCGCGGGTCCTGGAACCTCGCCACCCCGCGTCCGAGGACGCGGGGCCCCCGTCTCGGCGCCACCCGCGCTCGGCGCCGGATGCGTCTGCGTGGGTCGAGCGCCGTGCCACACCCGCCGGCCGCGCCCGGCGCGTGCTCAAAGTGGCGGGGTGGGTATTCGTCACCTGGATCGCGGTAACGGTGACGCCGGTCGTCGCGCTGCGTTGGATCGACCCTCCGACGTCCGCATTCATGGTTCAGCGGCGCATCGAGGGAATCGTGGACCCGTCGCGTCGCGTCTCGATTCGCTACGAGTGGACCGACTGGGACCGCATCTCCAAGAACACACGTCTGGCCATGATCGCCGCCGAAGACCAGCGCTTCGCCCTTCACGACGGCTTCGACTTCGAAGCGATCGAGAAGGCGCGCGAGCAGAATCGACGCCGCGGACGCTTGCGCGGCGCCAGCACCATCTCGCAGCAAGTGGCGAAGAATTTGTTCCTGTGGCCGGGCCGGAGCTGGTTTCGCAAGGGGCTGGAGGCCGGATACACCGTTCTCATCGAAGCACTCTGGCCCAAGCGCCGCGTGCTCGAGGTGTACCTCAACATCGCCGAGTTCGGGGACGGAGTCTACGGCGTGGGCGCGGCCTCGCGACGCTTCTTCGACAAGTCGCCGGCGCGCCTCTCGCGCCAGGAAAGCGCGCTCTTGGCCGCCGTGCTTCCCAGTCCCAAGCGCTACCGCGTCGACCGCCCCTCGAAGTACGTCCAGCGCCGCGCGTGGTGGATCGAGCGGCAGATGATCCGGCTGGGGCCGGCAGCACTGGGGCCGCTGTCGTGACGCCGCGCGGTGCGATTCGACCCGGGAACGCAGTGCGCGCGCTCGCCTACGCGTGGGCGCTTCCGACCACCGTCGTCGGTCTGGCGCTGGTGGCGGTGGCGGTGACCACCGGAGCGCGCGCGGCCCTCGTCGAGGGCGTGCTGGAAGCGCACGGCGGACTACTCGACCCGTTCTTGCGCCGCGGGGTGCCGTTGCGCGGGGGCGCCAGCGCCATGACGCTCGGGCACGTCGTGGTCGGCCGCGATCCGGATGCGCTCGCGCGTACGCGCTTGCACGTGCACGCGTCGGTAATCTGTTCGGCGCGCGGCGGGCACTTCGAGCCCCAGCCGGGGAACGAGCGGCTCATGCTCTTCAACAACATGGGCGACCCCTACGGGACGATCTTCCACGAGGGGACCCACATGCTGATCCATTTCGCGACGAGGCTCCGCGGCAAGACGACGGG
>JAKEHA010000062.1 GCA_022615275.1 Candidatus Latescibacterota bacterium | reverse complement strand
TGGCAATGCGGCACCGACCACGCCGGGATCGCCACCCAGAAGGTGGTCGAGGCCGCGCTCGCCAAGCAGGGCAAGCGTCGCTCCGACATCACGCGCGACGAATTCCTGGCCGAAGCGTGGAAGTGGAAAGAGCACCATCACGCGCGCATCGTCGAACAGATGAAGCAGCTCGGGTGCGCCTTCGACTGGCGCCGCGAAGCGTTCACGATGGACGAGCCGCGCTCGCGGGCCGTGCGCGAAGTCTTCGTTCGCCTGTACGAGAAGGGGCTCATCTACCGCGGCGACTACATCGTCAATTGGTGCCCGGTCGATCAAACCGCCATCTCGGACGAGGAAGTCCAGCACGAAGAGCGCGAATCCAAGTTGTATTGGATTCGATATCCCTCGCCGCACGGCGACGTCGTGGTCGCGACCACGCGCCCCGAGACGATGCTGGGCGACACGGGCGTCGCCGTCAGCCCCGACGACGGCGCGAAACGACATCTGGTCGGTAAGTCGTGCACGCTGCCGATCATCGGGCGCGAACTCCCGATCGTCGCCGACGCCGCCGTGCAGAAGGAGTTCGGCTCGGGATTCGTCAAGGTGACACCGGCCCACGACCCGGTCGACTATGGGATCGGAAAGCGCCACCAGCTCGCCACCGTGGTCGTGATCGATCGTACGGGCAAGATGACGGCGCAAGCGGGCGCCGACTTCGCCGGCCTCGACCGCTTCGAGGCGCGCGTGAAAGTGGTCGAGCGTCTCGAGAAGGACGGCCTGATCGTCAAGATCGAACCGCACCGCCACGCGGTCGGCAAGCACGACCGCTGCGGCACTGTCATCGAGCCGCTCTTGTCGACGCAGTGGTTCGTCAAGATGGCGCCGCTGGCCGAGCCCGCGGTCCGCGTCGTCGAGCGCGAAGAAATCACGTTCTACCCCGAGCGCTGGCGCAACGTCTACATGTCGTGGATGACCAACATCCGGGACTGGTGCATCTCGCGCCAGCTCTGGTGGGGACATAGGATCCCCGTTTGGTACTGCGACGACTGCGACCACCTGACGGTCGCGCGCACCGACCCGACCCGTTGCGCGGGCTGCGGGGGTGGGAAGATCCGCCAGGACGAGGATGTACTGGACACGTGGTTCTCGTCGTGGCTGTGGACCTTCTCGCCGCTCGGGTGGCCGGACCAGACCTCGCCCGACTTGAAGCGCTATCACCCGACCTCGGTGCTCGTCACCGGGTCGGAGATCATCTTCTTCTGGGTCGCGCGCATGATCATGGCCTCTCTCGAGTTCATGCGCGAGGTGCCGTTTCGCCACGTGTTCTTGACCGGTATCGTCCGCGACGGGATCGGTCGCAAGATGAGCAAGTCGCTGGGCAACTCGCCCGACCCGCTCGACATCATCGACACGTGGGGGACGGACGCGTTTCGTTTCACCCTCTCGATGCTCTCGCCGCCGGGCAAGGACGTATTCTTCGAGGAAGCCAAGCTCGAGCTGGGGCGCAACTTCGGCAACAAGATGTGGCAGGCGTCGCGCTTGATCCTGGGCGCGCTCGAAAAGGAAGGCACGCCGCTGTTCAACCCCGGCGCGAGCGGAGACCTCGCGACGACGCTCGCGTTCAAGCCGGAGTTTGCGTGGGAGGACCGCTGGATCCTCTCCGCGCTGTCGCGCTGCGCGTCGGAAACCAACCGCTGCTTCGAAGAATGGCGTTTGAACGAAGGCACCGCGCGCATCTACGACTTCTTCTGGCACGACTTCTGTGACTGGTACCTCGAGCTGGCCAAGGTCCGCTTGTACGGCGAGGGCGACAAGCGCACGGTGCTCGCGGTGATGGTGCACGTGCTCGGCGAATCGCTGAAGCTCCTGCACCCGCTGATGCCGTACATCACCGAAGAGATCGCGAGTGCCTTGCCGACGTCGAACGGAAAGCTCTTGTTGGAACAGGTATACCCGCTCGGAGACGAGAGCGCGCTCGACGCCGAAGCCGAAGGGCGCATGACGGTGCTGCGCGACGTCGTCACGTCGGTGCGCAACGTGCGCGCCGCGTACCGGGTGAACCCGGGGCAGAAGATTCCGGTGCGGGTGCGCGCGCAGGAGCCCAAGGCGGCGCTGGTTCGCGAGGCGAGCGACGGCATCGTGCGCCTGGCCGGGGTCGCGACCCTCGAGGTCGGGCCCGACGTCGCCAAGGAGAAGGGGAGTGCCGCCACCCCGATCGGCGACATCGAGGTGGTCATTCCGCTCGCCGGCGTGGTCGACGTCGAGGCCGAGCGCGCGCGCCTGACGCGCGAGCGGGAGAAGGTCGACGCGGAGCTGGCCCAGGTGGCGAGCAAGCTCGCCAACGAGGGCTTCGTCGCCAAGGCCAAGCCCGAGGTGGTCGAGCGCGAGCGCGCGCGCCGCGCACGGCTCGAGACCGAGTTGTCGAAGCTGGTCGAGTCGCTGGCATTGTTGGGCTGATCGGAAGGCGAGCGAGGAGGGAAGTCCTCGTTGCTCGCCGAACCGGATTGACCGACAGCTCGACGGCGTGGGACGATGAGCACGGGTGGTGACGATTGAATAACGAAGGCAAGACCATCGGCGAGATGTTGCGCGCGGCGCGCGAGGCGAAAAACCTCACCGTCGAGCAGGTCAATCGCGAGACGCGCATTTCCATCCAGACCATTCGCTCGCTCGAGCGCGACGACTTCGGCGCGTTCCCGAGCGAGACCTACCTGAAGGGGTTTCTCCGCAACTACGCCGAGTTCCTGGGACTCGACGGCAATGCGCTGTGGTCGATGGTGGCGAGCCGCGCGGGGGGCGGGAGCGGGGCGGGGCCGTCCTGGGAGATCGAGACCGCGCTCAAGGAGGAGAAGCTCGGTCCTCCGCCCGTCATTCGGCGCTTGATCCTGCCGGTGCTGGTGCTCTTGGTGGTTCTGTTCGTGTGGATGTGGCTGCGCGAGAAGCGTCGCGCGGACCGCGTCGAACACAGCAGGGTTGAAACCGTCGTCGAGATCGGAGCAACGGGGTGATCGATTTGGCCCCGGGCTTCGACCTCGTCTCGCATTATCGACCCACCGGCGACCAACCCCAAGCCATCCGCGCCCTCGTGCTGGGTGTGCGCGAGAACAAGCGCGACCAGGTGCTCCTGGGTGTCACCGGTTCCGGCAAGACCTTCACCATCGCCAACGTGATCGCGCAGACCGGTCTCCCGACGCTTGTCATCTCGCACAACAAGACGCTCGCCGCCCAACTCTACGGGGAGTTCAAGGGCTTCTTTCCCCACAACGCCGTCGAGTACTTCGTGAGCTACTACGATTACTACCAGCCCGAGGCCTTCGTGCCCTCGACCAACACTTACATCGCCAAGGACGCCTCCATCAACGACGACATCGATAGGCTGCGCGTGCGCGCCACGGCCTCGCTCATGACGCGCAAGGATGTAATCGTGGTCTCGAGCGTGTCGTGCATCTACGGCCTCGGTTCGCCCGAGATGGTGCGCGCGATGACCATCGAGATGGCGGTCGGCGACGCGCTCGATCGCGAGGACTTCCTGCGCCAGCTGGTTGATATCCAGTATTCGCGCAACGACGCGGCGTTCACGCGCGGCACGTTTCGAGTGCGCGGCGACGTGGTCGAGATCCGTCCCGCGTACGAAGAGGAGGTCATCCGCATCGAGTTCTTCGGCGACACGGTGGAGTCGATCTCGATCGCGGACCCCCTGACCGGCAAGCGCATTCGCACGCTCGAGAAGCTCACGCTGTTCCCGGCCAAGCACTTCGTGACCCCGGAAGACGTGATCAAACGCTCGGCGCGCGAGATTCGCGACGAGCTCTCCACGCGCGTGGTGGAACTGCGCGAGCTGGGCAAGCTGGTCGAGGCCCAGCGCCTGGAGTCGCGCACCCTCTACGACATCGAGATGCTCGAAGAGGTGGGCTACTGCAGCGGCATCGAGAACTACGCGCGCTACCTCTCCGGGCGCAAGCCGGGCGGACGTCCCCTGACACTTCTGGATTTCTTCCCGGGCGAGTTCCTGTGCGTGGTCGACGAGTCGCACGTCACACTTCCGCAGGTGGGCGGGATGTACCACGGCGACCGCTCGCGCAAGCTGACGCTGGTCGAGCACGGGTTCCGCTTGCCGTCGGCGCTCGACAACCGCCCGCTCACCTTCGACGAGTTCGACGCCCTCGTGCCGCGCTTCATCCACGTCAGCGCCACCCCGTCGGAGTTCGAGCTTGCGCGCACCCAGGGCGAAGTCGTGGAGCAAGTGATTCGCCCCACGGGCCTGGTCGACCCCGACATCATCGTGCGGCCGGTCGAAGGTCAGATCGACGACCTGGTCGAAGAGATTCGCACGTGCGCCGAGGCCGGCGAGCGCGTCCTCGTTACCACGCTGACCAAGCGCATGTCCGAAGAACTGACGGACTATCTGCTCTCGCTCGGTATTCGCGTGCGCTATCTGCACTCCGATATCGATGCGCTCGAGCGCGTCGAGATTCTGCGCGGGCTGCGCTTGGGCGAATTCGACGCGCTGGTCGGCATCAATCTGTTGCGCGAGGGTCTCGATCTGCCCGAAGTGTCGCTGGTCGCGGTGTGCGACGCCGACAAGGAAGGGTTTTTGCGCAGCGAGCGCAGCCTCATTCAAACGGCGGGTCGCGCGGCCCGCCACGTGTCGGGGCGCGTGATCTTCTACGCCGACCAGGTGACGGACTCGATGCGGCGCGCGATCGACGAGACCCGCCGCCGGCGCGCGCTCCAGCTCGCGTACAACCAGGAGCACGGCATCACGCCGCGCGGGATCGTCAAGTCGCTGGACGAGGTCGTGCTTTCCACGGCGGTCGCCGACGCCAAGCGCAAGGACGGCGCCGACGTCATCGTCGAGCCGGGGGCCCCGTCGGAGGCGCTGGCGGCCGCCATCGAAGCCGAGATGCTGCGCGAGGCGCGCGACTTGAACTACGAGAAGGCCGCGAGCCTGCGCGACCGTCTGGACGAGGTGCGGCTGGCGCTGGCGGCGACCGAGAATCGAACTGCCCCTCGGCGAATACGCGAAAAGAGCGGCGAGTGATCGTGGACGGCACGCGCAGCAACGCAGCGACCGCACCCATAAACGCGGCCCTGGTCGCGAGCCGGGTCGCGGCCGCGCTGGCCGAAGACGCGGCGGGGCAGGACGCGACCACGGCATTTCTCGCCGTCGGAGACGTTCCCGCGCGGGCGGAGATTCGCGTGACCGGCAGCACCGTGGCCTGTGGCGTCTTTGTCGCACGTGAGGTCTTCCACCAGGTCGATGCACGCATCCGCTTCGAGGCCCGCGTGCACGACGGCGCGCGCCTCGAATCCGGCGCGTGCGCGTGCGCGCTCGACGGCCCGGCCCGCTCGCTGCTCTCGGGCGAGCGCACGGCGCTCAATTTTCTACAACGAATGTGCGGCGTCGCCGCGCACGCCTCGCGCTTCGTGGACGCGGTGCGCGGGACCGGCGCCGTCATCCTCGACACGCGCAAGACCACGCCCTTGTGGCGCGACTTCGAAAAGTACGCGGTTCGCTGCGGGGGTGCGCGCAACCATCGCCACGACCTGGGCGCGATGATCCTGGTCAAGGACAACCACGTGCGCGCGATCGGGGGCCGAAGCGCACTCATCGCGCGCATCGCGGCCTCGCCGCGCGCACCCTTCGTCGAAGTCGAGGTGGATTCGATCGAGTTTTTGCGCGACCTCCTGGCCTCGCCGGCGGCGGGCAACGTCGACCGCGTCATGCTCGACAATTTCACGCCCGAGCGCGTCGCCGAGGCCTTGACCGACGTGGCCGCGTACCGCGCGCGCGGCGCGCGCCTCGAGATCGAGGTCTCGGGCGGGGTCACCCTCGACACCGTGCGCGCCTTCGCGCAGCCGGGCGTGGACTACATCTCGGTCGGTGCGTTGACGCACTCCGCGGTCGCCGCCCCGATGAGCCTGGAGTTCCTGTGACCCGCCCCCCCGGTCCGCTTCCCGCCGACGTGCGCCGTCGCTTGGCCACCGCCTACTTCGGCCGGCGCTCGTATTTCTATCCCGAGACGGATTCGACCAACGACGCCGCGCTCTCGCTCGCGGCCGCGGGTGAAGCGGAGGGAACCGTGGTGGTGGCCGACTATCAGCGGCGCGGACGGGGTCGGCGCGCGCACGCGTGGTCGAGTCCGGCCGGAAAGGATCTCCTGTTCTCGCTGATCCTGCGTCCCGAGGGCGACGCGCGCCACGCGCTGCCGGTAACACTGGTGGCCGCGACCGCGATCTCGGTGACGCTCTCGAAGCTCCTCGACGTCGACGTGATGGTCACGTGGCCCAACGACGTGGTGACCGAAAGCGGCAAGGTCGCGGGCATCCTGGCCGAGTCGGCCTCGAGCGGCGGGCGTCTCGCGCACGTCGTGGTCGGGATCGGCGTCAACGTCAACGCGAGCGAAGCGGACTTCGCCGGCGACCTGCGCGGCCGCGCGGCATCGTGCCGCACGCTCACCGGCGTGGAATGGGATCGGGCCGAGCTTTTGGCCGATCTCCTGGGGACCATCGAGGCGTACTACGACCGCTTCAAGCGCGACGGATTCGCGACGCTGGCTTCGGCGTACGAAGCGCGCCTCGCCCAGGCCGGGCGGATGGTGTGGTTCGAGCGCGAGGGCACGCGCGCATCGGGGCGGGTGACGGGCGTGTCGCCGGACGGCGCGCTGGTCGTGAATCTCGGCGATGGTCGGGCCATTGAACTCTACAGCGAGCACGTCGAGGTGATCGCGTGATCCTGTGTGTCGATGTCGGGAACACGGCGAGCAAGTTCGCACTCGTGCGGGGCACGCGCGTCGTGCGTCGCGCGGTCGTCGCGAGCGACGCGGGTGCGCGGGAGATGACGCGGGCGTGCGCGGAAATCCTGCGCGCCGCGCGCTCCGTGGAGGCGGCGGCGGTCTCGTCGGTTCGGCCCACCGCCACCGACGCCGTCGTGCGCGCGATCGCCGGCGCGACCGGTCTCTACCCGACCGTGGTCAACCACCGCACCCCGATGCCGATTCGGATCTCGGTGCGAAACCCCGATCGCGTGGGAACCGACCGGCTGTGCGCGGCGTGCGGTGCCGTGGGCGAGCGCGGGAAGAGCGCCATCGTCATCACGGTCGGCTCCGCCATCACCGTCAACCTGGTTCGGAACCGTGTGTTCTTGGGGGGTGTGATCATGCCGGGGCCGGCCATGTCGCTCGCGGCCATGCACGCCCTGACCGCCCAGTTGCCGAAGCTCGACGTGGCCGCCCGCCCGTCGCGGATCGACGACACCGAGTCGGCGATGCGATGGGGAAGCACCCTGGCCGGGGCCGGGGGGATTCGGCTGGCGGTCGCGATGCTGGACGGGCGGGCCGGGGGCCGTCCGGCGCGCTTCCTGACCGGCGGGTACGCGGACCGTGTGTCGGACTGGCTCCCCAACGGCTGGACGCGGTCGCCGGATCTGACCCTGTTGGGCCTAGCCAGAATCGCTCGCCTTGCAGCAAGTCGAGCCGCTACAAATAGATAGAGCGTGTCCACGGCGCCCCCGCCGGCTTGTCCCGGCGTTTTTCCTTACGAAAATTTTCACTTGCAGTCCCGGAAACCATCGTGTAATCTACCCGCAGTTAGCAGTCGCGGCCTGCGACTGCCAAGTCAACTCACCATCGACACACAGCTTCGACCAAACCGCAAAGAAGGAGGCAGGGACATGAAGATGATTCCACTCGGTGACCGCGTGATCGTGCGGCTCCTGGAGCAGGAAGAGAACAAGAAGGGCGGCATCATCATCCCCGACACCGCGAAAGAGCGCCCGCAAGAGGGCGAGATCGTCGCCGTCGGCAAGGGGCGTCGCACCAATTCCGGCGAGCGCATCGAGCCCGAAGTCAAGAAGGGCGACCGCGTCCTCTTCGCCAAGTACGCCGGCAACGAGATCGAGATCGAGAGCACCAAGTACCTCGTCATGAAAGAAGACGAGATCCTGGCGATTCTCTAGTTTCCAGCAACCGAACATCCACTATCAGGAGGCAATGAAATGCCGAAGCAGTTGATCTACGACGCCGAAGCCCGCGAAAAGCTGCGCGCCGGCGTGGACAAGCTCGCCAACGCCGTGCGTATCACGCTCGGTCCCAAGGGGCGCAACGTCGTCCTCGACAAGAAATTCGGAAGCCCGACCGTGACCAACGACGGCGTTACCATCGCAAAAGAGATCGAGCTCGAGGATCCGTACGAGAACATGGGCGCGCAGATGGTGAAGGAAGTCGCCACCAAGACGCAGGACGTCGCGGGTGACGGTACCACCACGGCCACCATTCTCGCGCAGGCGATCATCAAGGAAGGCATCAAGAACGTGACCGCGGGCGCCAATCCCATGTACATCAAGAAGGGCATCCAGAAGGCGGTCGAGGCCGTCGTCGAGGAGCTCAAGGCCACGAGCAAGAAGGTCAAGGACGACGAGATCGGCAGTGTGGCCACCATCAGCGCCAACAACGACCCCGAGATCGGCAAGCTCATCGCGGATGCGTTCGCGAAGGTCGGTAAGGACGGCGTCATCACGGTGGAAGAGGCGCGCGGCATGGAGACCACGCTCGACGTCGTCGAGGGGATGCAGTTCGACCGCGGCTACCTGTCGCCGTATTTCGTGACCAACGCCGAGCGCATGGAAGTCGAGCTCGAGGACGCGGTCATTCTCATCTACGACAAGAAGATTTCGTCGATGAAGGACCTGCTCCCGATCCTCGAGAAGGTGGCCCAGATGGGCCGTCCCATGCTGATCATCTCCGAGGACGTCGAGGGCGAAGCGCTGGCGACGTTGGTCGTCAACAAGCTCCGCGGCACGCTGCAGGTGTGCGCCGTCAAGGCGCCCGGCTTCGGCGACCGCCGCAAGGCCATGCTCGAAGACATCGCGATCCTCACCAACGGTCGCGTCATCTCCGAGGAAGCGGGCTTCAAGCTCGAGAACGCGCAGCTCGCCGACCTCGGCAAGGCCAAGCGCATCACCATCGACAAGGACAACACCACGGTGGTCGAGGGCGCGGGCAAGCCGGCCGACATCAAGGCACGCGTGGCGCAGATCCGCCGTCAGATCGAAGAGACGACGTCGGAGTACGACAAGGAGAAGCTGCAGGAGCGCCTGGCGAAGTTGGCCGGGGGTGTTGCGGTGATCAACGTCGGTGCTGCCACCGAAGTCGAGATGAAGGAGAAGAAAGCGCGCGTCGAAGACGCCAAGGAAGCGACCCGTGCCGCCATGGAAGAGGGCATCGTGCAGGGCGGCGGTATCGCGCTCTTGCGCTCGTCCAAGGCGCTCGACAAGGTGAAGGAAACCGGGGACGCGGCCATCGGCGTCGAGATTATCCGGCGTGCGCTGGAATCTCCGCTGCGTCAGATTGCACTGAACGCCGGTGCGGAGGGCTCTCTCGTCGTCGAGCACGTGTTGAAGCAGGTCGATGCGATCGGCTACAACGCCGCCACCGGCGAGTACGTCGATATGTTCAAGGCCGGTATCGTCGATCCGACCAAGGTCACGCGCTCGGCTCTGCAGAACGCGGCCAGTGTGGCGGCCATGCTGCTCACCACCGAGGCGGTCGTCACCGATCTCCCCGAGAAGGAGAAGGTGGCGCCCCGCGGTGCGGGTGCGGGCATGGGGGATATATACTAGGCCGATCGCGGCGCACGCAAGCGATTCGCGCGGACGCGCCGTCGGGGCCACCCGGCGGCGCGTTCTGTTTTTGGGCCCGCCGGGCGGCGCTTTGGCGCTCAGAATCCCCTTGAAACGAACGCGTTGGCCGGATATCGTAGGGCCAGGTTTACCCCACCCGAGTGATTATTTCAGAGTTACAGAATCGGGCGAGCCCCTCGGCCGAGTTCGTGATGCTTGGTCCAGTTGCGGAGGTTTAGCATTTGAAGACGATCGATCGACCGAAGTGGAGTTGGCTCCTCGGCGCGGCCCTGGTGGCGACATTCGGGTTGTTCGTGGGAGCCTGTAGCGATGACGAGGAGGGCACGCCGACCGACGTCACCACGTCGACGCCGATCCAGATCCAGGATATCATCGCCTCGCCCAAGTCGGCGAACCCCGGCGACACCCTCCTGATCTCCGCCATCGTCGTTTCGAGTTCACCCAACGAGGACGATGTTCCCACCATGGAGTGGACCGCAACCGGCGGCGCGTTCCTCGAGGACGACCAGACCAGCGTTCGCTGGATCGCACCCGGGTCGGGAGTCTACACGGTCACGGCGCGCGCGACCAACACGGTCAGTTCCACGACCAGCTCCGCCGATTTCTTCGTGGGTGGAACCGCGACCGTGGTTCCCAGCCAGGCGGGTGCGATTCGACTCAAGGCGAACCAGCTTGACTTCTACTACCTGCGCACCGGGACCAACATCGTGACCGGGGGCGTCGACGTGTACCAGGTGGTTGCGGGTGGCAGCAGCGACGCGGTGACGATCCCCGCAGCCACCACCGGAACCAACAGCCGGCAGGTCGCGTACGCGCCCGACTTGAGTTTCGAGGTCCATTCGTCGGATTCGATCATCACGGGACAGCCCACGAGCCCCGTGCACCTCCATATCGGCAATTTCTCCGACGCGACCTACACCAAGATCTCGAGCGGTTCGCCGACGGGCGAGCGCTGGCCCGGGTTTTTCGACGCGGCCGTGGCACCCGACAATCACAATATTGCGTTCGGCGGAATGCTCCCGACGGAGCTGGACGCCGGCGCCGATACCTTCGACGTATTCGTTTACGACCGGGACGTGCCCTCGCGTCGAAACCTGACCGCGGCGCATACCAATCACCGCAACGTGTTCCCGACCTGGTCCACCGACCAGCGCTGGCTCGCGTTCGTCAGCGACCGCAGCGGTCCCGGACAGTGGGATCTCTATGGCATGCCGGTCAGTGTCTCGGGCGTGATCAACACGGCCCAGGCGAGTCTGGTGCGCCTCTCGAACACGGGCGGCCGGTTGACCGACGGCAACCCCGGCGAGCCGGCTTTCCCCAAGCCGCGGATGGAGTGGAACCCGGTAGTGGCAACACTCGCGGTTCAAGACGCCGACGCCGTCGTCCACTTGGTCATCACGACACCTGCCAGCGCCACCCAGGTCGACATCGGCGAGGTCAACGACTTCGCCTGGTCCCCGGACGGGAGCCTGCTCGCGCTCGCGTTGCAGGGAGTGGTGGCGACGGTGGGGAGCGACGGGAACAACTTCATGTACCGCGTCGGGTTCGACGGCGAGAACTTCACGCGTCCGAACGACAGCTTCGACGACGTTTCGTGGTCGCCCGACGGCGCGTGGATCGTGTATCGCGCAACGCGGTCGTCGTCGGCATGGTTCGAGGCGTACGACCTCGATCAATCGACGATCGCGGAGCCGATCGCGCTGACCCCGGCCGAGCCCGCGGCGACGACCTTCTGGAGCCTGGGCGCGTACCGATTGCTCATGTCGATGAAGCCGGCCTGGGGAACGGCGGGTGTGCTGTACTACCCGACGTTCGGCACCGGCTTTGCGACCGTGGGAATTCGCTCCGTGGACGTCTCCGGGCTCACGCCCTAGCCGGGAGCGACGCCGTGGCCGACATCATCCGGCTCAAGGACATCACCGTATTCGGGTTCTACGGCGTCTCGCCCGCGGAGCGCGAGGTGGGGCAGAAGATCCAAATCGACCTCGATATCCACACCGACCTGGCGCGCGCGTGTCGGTCCGACTCGTTGCACGACACCATCAACTACGAGTCGGTCTACAGCAAGGTGATCGAGATCGTCGGGGGCGAGAAGCGCTACCGCCTGCTCGAGGCCTTGGGCGACGAGATCTGCGCGGCCATGATCGCGAGCTTCCCCGTGAATCGCGTCGAGATTCGGCTGCGCAAGCTCAACCTGCCGTTCCCCAACAATCTTTCGCACGTCGAAGTGGTCCTGGTGCGCGAAGCACCGCTGATCTAGATTTCCTCGGCGTGAAATCGCACGCCTACATCGCACTCGGAGCGAACCTCGGTCGCCGCGAAGAGGCCATCCTGCGGGCGTTGCGGCGCCTCGAAGCGCGCGGTGCTGCGCGCGTGGTGCGCGCGAGCAGCCTCTACGAATCCGACGCCGTCGGCATGGGGAGCGCGCCCTCGTTCGTCAACGCGGTCGCGGAAGTTGTTCCTTTACTTCGACCTCGCGATTTGTTAGAGCGGATGAGGGCGGTCGAAGTCGAGCTCGGGCGAACCAGCGGCCACAACCAGTCGCGGCCGATCGATATCGACCTGGTGGCCTACGGCGACGAGGTAACCGACGCGGACGGACTGACCGTCCCGCATCCACGCTATCGGGAGCGGGCGTTCGTCCTGGTGCCGCTCGCCGAGATCGCGCCGGAATTCCGGGACCCGCGCACGCGCGCGCCCATCGGCGATCTGGTCGCCGCGCTCGCCGACGCGGGTTCGGTTCGCGTGGTCTCGACGCGCCGGTGGATCGCCCGAAGCTGACCGCACGGGCGAAACGTGCCCAACCAGCGAACGATGGACAAGAGCTACGCCGAAATCCGTCGCGGAATCCTCGCTCGCGGTTACGCCCGTGTGGCGGTCGAGGGCAACATCGGGGTCGGCAAGTCGTCGCTCGCGCGCTTGATCGTAAAGCGCCTCGGCGGCCAGCTGGTGGAGGACCGGGTCGACGACAACCCCTTCCTCGAGCGCTTCTACGAGGACTCCGGTGCCTACGCCTTCCAGACCCAGCTCGTGTTTCTCATGAACCGCTACAAGCAGCA
>JAKEHA010000326.1 GCA_022615275.1 Candidatus Latescibacterota bacterium | reverse complement strand
GACCAGCCCGGACGACATTCCCGGGGCGAACAACTACGTCACCGCGTCTTTGACCACCGCCATGGCGGGCAAGCCCATCGACGTCAAGTCGACCGCCTCCTACGGCTGCACCGTGAAATACGCGAACTAGTTTCCCCTATTGGGGATGGGCCGGCGGCAGCCCCGACGCCGCCGGCCCCGGCCTCTCTCCCGTTGACACAAGTTTCTGAAATCCCTTATAGTTACCCGCACATCTCGTGCTCGACGCCATGCGCAAACTTCCCCTGCTCACGTTGGCGCTGGGGGTCACCCTCGCAGCGCTTCTGATCGACGGCCACGCCGGGCGGAATATCCTCCAAGTCCGCGTTCGCACCGCCGCGACCGACGTCGTCGTCACGCCTTCGCCCGAAGGGACCACCGTCACCGCGCATCCGAGCGCGTCCGCCTTGCTCGTCCCCCTGCAGGACGCCGGTAAGCCCGCCGTCCCGTTCCGTATCGTCGAAGTCCTGATCCCGAGCGGCGAGCGCGTCATCGGCGTGACCGCCAGTGCCCGCGCGGGCGAGACCCTCGCGCGCGGCGTCACCCCGGCCTTGGTCCCGCCGCCCTCACCGCAACCGGACGCCCCGCGCTCGATGCTGGCGCCAGCCGAGTCGCCGCCGGTCGCGCCCGAGAATGGCGGCGACGTCTACCCGTCCGAGCTGGTTCGCTATCTGGGGACGGGCACGTGGCACGGCTATGCGATTGCGAGCTTCGCCGTGTTTCCGGTGAGCGTCGCCGGCGGCGGCGTCACGCTCCACACCGACATCGACGTGCGCGTCGAGCTCGCGGCCGCGCCCGACGCACACGCCCCGACGCGCATCGTGCGCGCGAATCGGCGCGCGGCTTCCGAGATCGCGTCGCGCGTGAACGCGCGCGTCGAGAACGCGGACGCGATGTCTTCGTACCCGTCGCCCCGCGCGACCGATCATGCCGGCGCCTTCGCCCCGTCGAGCCTGCCGTCCGAAGACGGCAGCCCGGTCGACTACCTCATCATCACGACCGCGGCGCTGGCCCCTTCGTTCCAAGTGCTCGCCGACTGGAAGACGGCCAAGGGTGTTGCGACCGTGGTTCGCACCGTCGACTGGATCGAAGCCAATTCTCGCAACGGCTCGGACCTCGCGGAGACGATTCGCTTCTTCTTGCAGGACGCCTACGCGAACTGGGGCATCCGCTACCTGCTCTTGGCCGGCGATACACCGGAGGTCCCGCCGCGCTTCCTGTACAGCGGATACTACTACGGCGGCACCGACATCCCGGCCGACATCTACTTCGCCTGCCTGGACGGAAGCTACAACGCGGACGGCGACACCCGCTTCGGCGAGCAGCCGGCCGATGCACCCGACTTGTATCCCGAGTTGTTCGTCGGGCGCCTGCCGGTCTCGGATGCGGAGGACGCGGACGTGGTGGTCGGCAAGATCATCGGTTACGAAACGCCGACCGACGTGGAGTTCACCGACAAAGTGCTCATGCTGGCGGAGGTCCTGTTCCCGGCGCCGTGGTCGTCGGGCGAAATCCTGCTCAACGGCGGCGACGTGACCGACGTTCCCTACACCTTGTACGTGAACTCCCCGGATCGGCGCACGGTGCGCATGTACGAGACGCCGTGGCTCTATCCCGGTTCCGTGCAGGAGTCGCGCGCGCTCGCCATCGACTCGCTCGAGGCCGGTTTCAACCAGGTGTTCCACGTCGGCCACGGGTTCCGCTTCAACATGCACTGCGGCGACGACAACGTCGCCATTCCCGACGCCGACGCGCTGCTGCACCCGGATCGCTTCTTCAATCTGTACATGCTCAACTGCACCGCGGCTGCCTTCGACTACGACTGCCTGGGAGAGCACATGCTGCGCAACCCGGTGGGCGGTGCGGTTTCGATCGTGGGCGCGGTCAACAGCGCGTTCGCGCAGGTGTCCGCGGCCTACCTCGACTTGTACGCGCGCAAGCTGTACCAGGACGACATCGTGCGGGTGGGCGAAACCCTCGCCGCCTCGCGTTCACCGCGCACGCCGCTCGCGATGCTCGGCGACAACGTCGATCTGTGGACGCACTACATTTACACCCTGCTCGGCGACCCCGAGCAGCCGATCTGGACCGCGCGCGCGCGCACGCCCGAAGTTGCCCTGCCCGACAGCGTCCCCGCCGGCGACAGCGCGATCCAAGTCGTCGTGACCGTCGAGGGGCAGCCCGCGGCCGGGGCCCTCGTGTGCTTGAGCAAGGACGGCGAGGACTACCGCGTGGGCGAGACCGACGCGGGCGGCGTCGTCACGCTGTTCTTCACCGCGCCCACCGCGGGTGTCATCGACGTGGTCGTGACCGGATTCAACCTGGCGCGCACCACCGCGTCGATCCCGGTCACGGGTGCGCTCGGGCCGGTGCTGAAGGTGGGAGTGGTATCGATCGACGACGATACGGTCGACGGCACTGTCGGCAACGGGGACGGCTTGCTCGACGCCGGCGAGACCGTCGATCTCTTCCCGACGCTTCAGAATTTCACCGCCGACCCCACCGCGGAGATGACTTTGGTGCTGGCGTCGTCCTCTCCCCACGTCAGCGTGATCGATCCGATCGCGCAGGTGGGCACCGTGGCTGCGAACGGCTCCGCGGTTGCCACCGACGCGTGGCGGGTATCGATCGCCCCCACCGCCCCCGACGTCGCGCCGGTGTCGTTCGAGGTGTCGATCACCGACGGCGTATTCGCGTGGACGGACGCCTTCGCGCGCGTCGTGCACGCGCCCACCCTCGAGGTCACCGGGTTGCGCACGAGCGACGCGCCGCCGCTCGGAGACGGCGACGGCGTGCTCGAGGCCGGCGAGGAGTTCCGGCTCTTCGCGACGATCAAGAATTTCGGCTCGGGTTCCGCGCGCGGGCTCTCCGGCGTGCTGCGCTCGCAGGACGGCGGGGCCACCGTGATCGACAGCCTGGACACCTTCGCGGACGCTCCCCCGTTGGTCGCCGTGGAGAACGCGGTCGGCTTCCGCTTGAGCGAGGCCAATGTCGCCATCGAGAATTCGCTCGAGTTGGTCGTGAGCGACGCCCGCGGCGTCGAGTTGCAGCATCTGTTGGAGCTGCGCGGTCCCGCGCCGCCGGTCATTCAGTCCTTCAACCCGGGATTGGGCGTCGACAAGATGGGACTCGCCTGGAACGCGAGCACGTCACCCGACGCGCACGGCTACCACGTCTATCGCGCCACCGCGCTCGCCGGCCCGTTCGTGCGCGTGAGCGCCGACGTGGTGTTGAACACGTTGTTCACCGACGCCGGGCTGACGGCCAGCACGCGTTACTACTACGCCGTTACGACGGTCGATGATGCCGGCAACGAGAGTGCGTACTCGCCCGTCGCGTCGGCGTCCACCACACCGCCGCAGCTCGTCGGGTGGCCCAACGAACTCGTCGACCCGTCCGCGAACTCGCCCACCCTCGGCGACGTCGACGGCGACGGGAGCATCGACGTGGTAGTCGGAAACGACCGCATGTACGCGTGGAGGTTCGACGGCGACGAAGTCCACGACGGCGACGGCCAGGCGCTGACGTGGGGCGTTCTGTCGACCCTGGGCGACGACTTCATCGGGCCGTCCGCTCTGGCCGAGTTCAACGGCAGCCCGGGGCTCGAGATCGTCGCGGCCGCGTACACGTCCAAGCAGGTATTCGTGTTCGACCACACCGGAACTCCGCTGCCGGGCTGGCCGCAGCCGACCGTCGATCTGGTGCGCGCGAGTGTGGCCATCGGCGATATCGACGGCGACACCGATTTCGAGATCCTCGCCATCGACCAGGAGGGGTACTTGTACGCGTGGCACGCGAACGGAACCGAAGTGATCGACGGCGATGCCGACCCGACCACCAACGGCGTGTTTCGCCGCCTCCCGGATACCAATCAATGGCAGTACCAGCCTCCAGCCGTGGCCGACATCGACGCGGACGGCAAGGACGAAGTCATCGTGGCGGCGCAGGACATGAAGCTCTACGTGCTGAACGAAGTCGCGGCCGACGAGCCGGGCTGGCCTCGCACGCTACCCAATTTTCCGGGCGGCGGCGTGGTGGTGGGAGACATCGACGACGACGGCGATCTCGAGATCGTGGTGACCACGCGCAACACCGGCGAGACCTACGCGCTCCATCACGACAACACGGTCATGTGGCAGCGCTGGCTGCAGACCAACCTGTTCTTCAATCCGTGCCCGGCGCTGGCCGACTTGACGGGCGACGGAAAGCTCGAAGCACTCGTGCCGTCGTCCAACGGACGCATGTACGCGGTCCAGTTCAACGGCACCGACGCGCCGGGCTGGCCCGTGGTGTACTCGACGACGGCGTACACGGAATCGTCGCCCGTGGTGGCCGACGTGGACGGCGACGGAGTGGTCGACGTGCTCCTGGGCCACGAAGGCAAGTTCATCACCGGATGGAGCGCGTTGGGCGTGGCCCTCGAAGGATTCCCGCTGGTCCTCAAGGATGCGGTGCGCGGCACCCCCGCCGTCGCGGACCTCGACTACGACGGCGACGTGGAAGTCGTCGCGGTCGGTTACGACAAGACCGTCTACGTGTGGGATCTTTCGACGCCGTTTAACCCCGATGCCGCACCGTGGCCGATGTTCCGCGCCAACGTCCACCGCAACGGCCGCCACGGTCACGACACGCCCACGCCGGTGTCGGGCGGCGCGCGCGCGGCGCGCTTTGCGCTGGGTCAGAACTACCCCAACCCCTTCAATCCGACCACCACGATCGCGTTCGACGTGCCCTCCACGGGTCGCGTCTCATTGATCGTCTACGACGTCACGGGCGCGCGTGTCCGCACCCTGGTCGACCAAAGCGTGCGCGCTGGAGGTCACCGCGTGGAGTGGGACGGACGCAACGACGCCCGCAACCCCGTCGGCTCGGGCGTGTACTTCTACAGGCTCGCCGCGAACGGCGCGGTACTCACCAAGAAGATGGTGCTGCTGAAGTAGCGCATGGTCGGACCCGGGTCGGCTGGGCTCGCACCGATCGCTTCCCTCCGCTCTCAGGTCCTCGCTCGCGTCCGATTGGAATCCATGGCTCGCTGCGGAAGTTCGCGTCGGGAACCATCGGTTCTCGCCTGGAT
>JAKEHA010000325.1 GCA_022615275.1 Candidatus Latescibacterota bacterium | reverse complement strand
GCTCCTCGACCAGCGCGTTCACCGACTCCAGGCAGTTGGTGGCCTTGAACGACCGGCCCAGCAGCTCGTAGACGCCGAGGCGATGAAGCGTCAGCGTTTTCTCCATGCCCTCGGCCAGACTCGCCGCGGCCGACTGGTTGCGGCTCCCGAGTTCGCAACTGTCGAAGGTTGACGCACGGAGGGGGTAGTCTCCAACGCCGAACCGAAAGCGAGTGAAGCGTACGCACCGAATCTGCGACAAGCCGGTCGTCGCGCCGAGTTCGCCTAATACTCTATGTGACTGGGTGCTGCCACTCTCCAATTAGACTCGTGGACCTTGCGGGATGAACCATCCGCTCGTCTTGCACTTTGCTCACTCCGCCGCCTTCGACTCCCCGTGTCGCACCGTGACCACGGTGTGAATCCCGCCTCGCACGAAGAAATCTCCCACGACTTCGATGAAGCGCGGTTGGGTGGCCGACGCAATATCATCAAGGATGCGGTTCGTCACCGCTTCGTGGAAGGCGCCTTCGTTGCGATACGACCACAGGTAGAGTTTCAGCGACTTGAGCTCCACGCAGCGCTCGTCGGGGACGTAGCGAATGCGAATGGTGGCGAAGTCGGGCTGCCCGGTGCGCGGGCACAGGCACGTGAACTCGGGGCACTCGAACGAGATCAGGTAGTCTCGGTCGGGGTGCGGGTTGGGAAATACTTCGAGTTCCTTGGAAGGGAGGTTGGGCATGGTCGACGAATTGTAACGCGCGTAGCCTCGTCAATGCAAGGCGCCGCGCGTTCGCGCGGCGTATCACCAGCGGCGAATGGTCACTTCGCCGATCTCCACGCCGGAATAGGAATCGTCGTCGAAGAAGTAGTCGCGCAAGAGATGGTTGGGCTGGTTGGCGACGCGCAGCATCCTGGCCTCCACGCGGTAGCGCCCGGGCGCGATGTCGGTCGGCACGGATACGCGCACGTCGTCCTGGACGATGTCGCCCAGCTTCCACGCGTCGGGCGCGAACAGTCCGCCGTGGATCATGTGGTCGGCGCGGAAGCGATAGCGCTCGCGCTTCATGCGCTCGACGACCTTGCGCGTGACCTTCGGGAACGGCCTGCCATCGAACGGCAACTCGAGATCCTTCTTGTCGAAGCGAATCGTGACGACGTAGGTGCCGGGCCGCAGCTCGCGGTCGCGCGACCAATAGAGGTCGAGCACCAGCTCGCCGCCCGCGGGCAAGATGCCGGCGCCGTGCAGGATCACGCCTTCGAGGGTCGTTTCTCCCGAGCGCACGCCGATGACGCGTGCGTTCGCGGGGATCGCTTCGACCACCGGACGCGGGACGGGGCGCGGGAGTGTGGCCAATCGCTCGTCGTGTTTCCATCGAAAGGCGGTGAGTCCGTCGGAAAGGGGAATGGTCTCGAATTCGTAGCGCAGCGAGCGAAACGTCTCCTCGGCGTCGTGCGCGCGACCAGGGTCGAGCGTCCAGTAGTTGAGCACCAGGTTCTCCGGGAGTGTCTCGTTGACGACGACGTGCGAGATTTCCCAGTCCTGGATCAACGCCTCCTTTTCGCGCGCGGAGGTGAACGGACTCACGATGTCGCGCGCGGCGGACATGCGCTCCTCGACCCGCAGGTCGTTGGGGGGCGCGTGCTGGTCGAGCGTGCACACGACGTAATAGGGCGTGAACGCCGACATCAGGTAAGAGGTCACCGGGTCGCTGGCCACGATCGATCCGCGCGGCAAGGCGCCCGCGAGCTGCACCAGCCCGCGCGCCCAGCGGTCGGGTCCCACCCGCCGCTCGGCCGAAAGCACCGACGGTGAGAACGCGGAGTGGCGCGCGAGCGGCAGCACCACCGCGGCCAGTGCGACCAGCACGACCACCATGGCGAAGCGGGCCCGTCGCGGCCGCGTCGCGATGAAGTAGGCCGGCAGCAGGTAGAACGGGACGATGACGTCGAGCCGGAATGCGAGGTATTTCAGAACCGAGTAGAGCGGTGTCAGAATGAACGGCACCAGCTGCACCACCAGTAACGTCACGAACGACGCGGTGGCGTAGCCGACCCCGGGGATGTCGCGCCGCTTGTTCCACAACGGACCGATGCACACCAGTGCCGCCAGCCCAACCGGCCCGAAGGTGTGCCAAAGTCGCGCGGGATCGGTGATGAACCACTCTTCGGTGATGAACACCGCGCCTTGTACCTGCTCGTGGAGCGGGTTGCTCCGATACGCCGTTACGTATCGATAGAGGGCGAAGGGAAGCACGCCCGCGACGGCGGCGGCGACCACGCGGAACGTTCGAACAAGGTGCTCGCCCCATCCGCATGGGGAGCACGTCCGCCACGGGATCAACACCGCGGCCGCGGCCGGCACGATCACCGCGAACTGCACGTGCACCGCCGTGGCCGCGAAGGCGTACGCGACACACCAGCGAAGCGCGGTCGCGGGCCCGCGGTGCGTGTACTCGACGGCCGCCGTGATGAAGAGCAGCAGGAAGGCGCTGCCGAAGCGGTTGGGATAGAACGCGGCCCTCACCATCGGGTCGCCCACACCCCAGTCGGTCCCGACCAGGAAGATGACCGCTGCCAGCACCGCGGGAAGGCGATGCCGCTTGAACAGCGCGCGCGCCGCCGCGTATACGACCAGCGCCATCACCGCGAGCAGGAAGGCGCCGTAGGCGGCGAGCACGTCGATGGGAGGGGCGCCGGTGTGGCGCGCGGTGAAGCCGTAGACCGCGTGCAAGAGCGCCTTGCGAAAGTCCTCGCCGTCCTCGCCCGCGTTCCAATAGATGGCCGAAGTCGGAAACGGATCCCCCGCGCGCGCGATCTCCGCCACGTAGCCGGCGTGATCGATGGTGTCGTTCTGGATCGCGAGCGGCGGCCCCACCACGGCGACGCCGAACGCGGCCATGGCCACGAGCAGTGCCAGCACCACCAGGAAGCGACGGTCGCGCGGTCGAACGGGGTTGCGCAACGGATCGACGCGCGTGGTGTCGCGCGCCGGGCCCAGCACCCACAACGCGACGATGGTGACCGGAAGCGCCAGGCGGAACGCATCCAGGGAGGCGCCGGAGAGGACCCAAACGAACGTGCACACGAGCAGGAAGACGAAGCCGCCCGCGCAGGTGTGGGCGACCGCTTCCAAGGGGTCGTCGGCGCGCAGCCGGGTCGCGCGCTTCACGGCGATTCCGGGCAGCACCACGCACATCAATAACACCACGGCGATCCCGAACGGACCCGCCAGCCGGCCAGAGAGCATGGGAACGAACGCATACAGGATCGCCACCAGGGCGACCAGGAGGCCGCCAGACATAGGTGCGAGCACTCTCAAGCCGGAACGATCGCGAATGTATGAACCCATCCGGGGCCCATCATACGAGCGCTCATTAGTTCATTGTAGCGAAACTTCCCATTTCCCGTCTGCCCGCCAGAGTTGATCCTAAGCGCTCCTTGCTTGACAGACTCCGCGACCGCTTCCACGCTTCTCACGTCTCTGGGGAGAGACGGCGCCGGCCCTATCCCGCCGCACGCTTTTTGGGAGCCCTCCCGTTCTCCTCAAGCACTTCTCACCTGGGGGAGGCGCGCCATGCGTCCGCTGTTTTTCGCACTTGTCCTGGCATTCCTGGCTTTTTTTCGTCCCCATCTCCGCTCGATCTCTCCCGGTGTTTCCGGGTGCGGTCGGCCACGGTACCGCCACTGTCGCAGGCCGCGGTGGAACCGTGTACAGGGTTACGAACTTGAACAACTCCGGGACGGGATCGCTTCGGTCCGCCCTGGAGGCATCGGGAGCGCGCATCGTCATATTCGAGTTATCCAGCTATATCGAGCTTGACTCGCGTATCATCATCGATGACCCGTACATCACAATCACCGGTCAAACCGCACCGCCGCCAGGCATCACAATTCGCGACAGGGACATCAGAGTCGCCACCCACGATGTACTGATTCAACACGTTCGCTTTAGAATCGGGGCGCCGGACCCGTTTCCGGCGGACCCGAATGACGGTCTCCAGATCCTCAATGCGACGAACAGCACGGACGTCCAGCCCACCGATCCAGCGGAAACTGATCCCATCCTTGCTAG
>JAKEHA010000324.1 GCA_022615275.1 Candidatus Latescibacterota bacterium | reverse complement strand
GATGATTTCAGGCCCGTTCTTAATTGGGACCTTGGTTGGCGTTGGCTGCCGAACGGATGGTTTTTGGACCGCGTTTGGCACCCTGGCTGGCACACCGGATCGGATGCCAATTCACTCGTGAGGAACGACGATGCTGCCTTGTATGAAGCCGTCGAGTTCCTCGAACGCTTCATTCCACGCATCACGAACCGTTCCAACCGGCGAGGATCCGTACGCGGCGAACTCATGCCCGGTCAACTTGCTGATGCGCCATATCGCGTTTTCAAGGTAATAGACGCTGGACCAGGATCGCGTTCGGAGGTCGTCGGCAAACGCGACGGCATTCGTTCGAACGACGTGCTCGAGGAATTTCCGCGCCGCGTCGTCCACCCGCTCGAAGGGCTTGTCCTGCTCTTTAACGAGAAGGAATGCTGCCCGCCACAGCGAGAATGCAGAGGCGAGAGCCGCCTGGCGCCGAAATGTCGGTAGCGTTTCCCACCGCTCGAGCAAGCGGAATCAGAATCGCCACAGTCGTTGAGGGCCTGTGTCGATCTGTGAATCACGGACGGTGATGGGTGGACTCTTCACTCCCTCAAGTAGCCTGACCGCCTGACCACTCACCGGATCGGCGGGTCCAATGCCGCGGCCCGCTTTACCAGATAGGTGTGCATTTCAAGGTCGTACGGATCGCCATGCGCGAGGACGAAGTCTGCAGCCTTGCGGTAGTACTCGGCCGCATGGATGTGGTCACCGCGGGCGGCGTAGACCATCGCCAGGCGTTCGAGTCCATCGTGCACTTGGGGGTAGCGCTGCAGGAGGTCGTGGGCCGCCTGTTCCGCCTCGTCGAGTCGCCCCGCGTCGATAAGGTCGATCGGGCGATTCGACGCCTCGTCGAGGCCATCGTCCTCCCATACGATCTCCACCGAGGCGGCGGGTCCGGAGGGTGCCGCCTCGCGCGCAAGCGCCACGGCCCGCGCGGCGGCGGCTTCCTCACGCGGCAGGCAGCAACGCTTGTATTTCAGGCCACTCCTGCAGTGACAGGGGTCGTTGCGACCGATCTTGGCCATCACATCGGAGACCATCGTTGTACATCAGTGTGCTCACCGACGCGAAGCTGTTCGACGCCCTGACCGAGATCGATCGAGAGTTGGCCGCCACCGCGCGGGCGGGCGGGTGTCGCCGGTGCCCCGGATGTCTCCACCGCGGGGACTATCCGCGCAAGCCGCGCGGCGGCCCCGCGGATCTGCCCGCGGCCTACGAAATGCGCACGAGTTTCTGTTGCGCGCGCTGTCGCAAGCGGGTGACGCCGGCGTCCGTGCGTTTCCTCGGCCGCAAAGTCTACCTGAGCGCGGTCGTGGTGCTGGCGTGTGTGCTGCGGCAAGGGCCAACACCGTGGCGCGTGGCGCGGTTGCGCGATCTGCTGGGCGTCAGCGCGGACACGCTCGTACGCTGGCACCGCTGGTGGCGCCATGACTTCGTGCGCACCGCGTTCTGGAAGGCGGCCCGCGGCCGGTTCGCGCCACCCGTGGACGACGCCGATCTCCCACGCGAGATGCTCGCGCGCTTCGGGGGCGCGCCCCTGACGCAGATCATCGCGCTGCTCCACTTTCTCAGCCCCCTCACGACCACGTCGGCGTGCACGCTCGGTGAGGCGCGCCCCTGATCCGCAGAAGATGCTTCTTGAAACAGAGGACCGCGCTCGCATCTGATCGCGCCATCGACGCGGCGGCTCGGTTCGCCGTCGCGGGGAGGCGGGTCGATGGCGCACGACGAGGGATCGGCACGACGACACGACCGATGGGCGCACGTGCGATTTGCGGTCGTTGGGGCGCTCCTCGCGTCGCCGCCGAAGAAAGGCGATCTCCACGCGGCGCTCACCACCCTGGCCCAGCGCGAGTGGCAGCATCCCACCCGCGGCGAGTCGGTGCGCTTCGCGCGCTCGACGATCGAGCGCTGGTATTACCAGGCGCGACACGCGCCGGTGGATCCGGTCGGGCGACTGCGCCGACGCGTACGCCGCGACGCCGGCGCGCAGCCGTCGATGACCGAGGCGCTGCGCCAGGCGTTGCACGTCCAGTACGCCGCGCACCGCAGCTGGAGCTATCAGCTCCATCGCGACAATCTCCGCGCGCTCGTGGCCGCGACGCCCGCGTTGGGGTCGCTGCCATCGTACTCGTCCGTGCGGCGCTACATGCAGGCGCAGGGCCTGCTGCGGCAGCGACGACGCACCGCCCGCGACCGGCCTGGCGCGGATCGCGTGGAGCTCGCCCGGCAGCCGCGCGAAGTCCGCAGCTACGAGGTCGAGTACGTCGGGGGACTGTGGCACGCGGACTTCCATTACGGCAGCCTGAAGGTCCTCACCTCGTCGGGCGCCTGGGTGACCCCACGGCTCTTGGCCTTTCTCGATGATCACTCGCGACTCTGCTGTCACGCGCAGTGGTACCTCGCCGAGACGACCGAGACCTTCGTGCACGGCCTCTGTCAGGCGATTCAAAAGCGCGGACTGCCACGCGCGATCCTGACCGATAACGGTGCCCCGATGACCGCGGCGGAAACGCGCGAGGGTCTCGTCCGACTCGGGGTCACCGGCACGACGACGCTGCCGTACTCACCCTTCCAGAATGCCAAGCAAGAGATCCTCTGGGCCCAGGTCGAGGGCCGGCTCCTCGCGATGCTTGAAGGCGTCGCGGCTGATCTGCGCCTTGATCTCCTCAATGAAGCGACGCAGGCGTGGTTCGATCTCGAATACCACCGGAAGTCCCACGCCGAGACCGGACAGACGCCGCTGGCGCGCTTTCTCGCCGGCCCGGAGGTGTTACGGCCCAGTCCGTCGGCCGAGGCGTTGCGGGTCGCGTTCACGACCGAGCAGATCCGATCGCAGCGCCGCTCCGACGGGACCATCAGTGTCGAGGGCGTCCGCTTTGAAGTGCCGGCGCGCTTTGCGCACCTAGCGCGGCTCGCCATCCGCTACGCGCGATGGGACCTCTCTTCGGTACTGCTGTGCGACCGGCGCACGGGCGCGGTGCTCGGCAAGCTCTATCCGCTCGACAAGACACGTAATGCCGACGCCGTCCGGCGCGTCGTGGCGGTGACGCCAAGCACGCAACCGGTGCCCGCCGCCACGGGCGTCGCGCCACTCCTCGACTCACTCCTCAGACAGTACCGCGCCAGCGGTCTCCCGCCCGCGTACCTGCCGACCACTGATTCCACACTGGAGAAGGAT
>JAKEHA010000323.1 GCA_022615275.1 Candidatus Latescibacterota bacterium | reverse complement strand
GTCGATGCACGCGCGCCGAAACGTCTCCCGCGTCTCCGGCGAGTTCCATTGCGGTTCCGCCACGACGGGCGGGTTCGTGTGATCGCGGCCGTAGGGAACGAATTGAATCGCGACCGCGAGTGCCGCCACCGCGATCAACAGCTTGCGTATCATGAGAACCTACTCTCCGCGGCCGTGAGCGTTACGTCGTTGCGTCAGTGCGGCTGTCCCTCCGCCGGAGGCGCGGGCTGTGTGATCGACAGCGTGTTGCCGTCCGGGTCCTTGAACCACGCCACCTTGGTGCCGTCCGGGAAGGTACAGATGCGCAACGTGTCCTGCGTGAACTCCTCGAAGCGCTCGAACTCGACGCCGGCGGCACCCAACTGCAGCACCGCGGCGCGCGCGTCGGGGACGAGCCACCCCAGCATCGTGTGCGACACCGGTTCGAAGTCGCGCACCTTGCTCACGCGTATCAGTGTGCCCTTGGCATCGAGCACGAATGCGTTCGGATCTTCGGAGACGACGCGCAGCCCCAAGATGTCTTGATAGAATTGTCGTGCCCGAGCTACATCCGTGGTTACTACGAACGCCATCAGATCGAAAGAGCCCAGCATGGCCGGCCTCCTCTCGGGTTAGAATCGCCACTCCAGTCCAATGCCGACGTCCACCATCGTGAAGTCGACGGGAATGTCCCCTTCGTTGTCGTCGAACGCCATCCCGTCGGCCCACCGTCCACGAATCATTCCTGACAGCGACAGACGCTCCGAGATGGGAGCAGTCTGGCGAAGGTACCCGTGGAATCCATAGCCATTGCCGTCGCGGGAGTGGTGGACGATAATCGGCTCCGGGAAACCGATGTAGCTGACCTCGTTCCCTTCTAGCTCGGTCAGGTAGAGGCCGGCGCCAAGCCCAAGCCACGTCGACGCACCGTGCTCGCAACGCAGCAGCTCGAACTCGTAGCTTGCACAAACGGGGATGGCTTCGAAGTTCTGCTGACTCGTCAACGCGCCCAATGAGGGATCCACGTAGTACACTTCGATCGAAGCGGTGATCTGACCGGCCGAGACGCGCATGGCATGGCGTTGCGCGAATTGCCAGGTGGCGGAGAGCTCCCAGCAAAGCGCGAGCGCATCGTCGTCGTGATGGAGATCAAGTTCGTCCCAGAAGTCTTCCAACTCGTTCAGCGTTAGCGGGCCCGCTCCGACTTGCGCACCAACTGAGAAATCCGCGCGCAAAGGACCGGCGGAGACGACGAGGATTCCAACGCCGATTACGATTGACCGCAGGTGCAACGCGCCCTCCCTAGTCCCGGTGCGGGTTCTGCTTGTTCGGATCGATGCCGAAGTCGTGGAGCGCTTCCTTCACCACCGACTTCTTGATGTGGCCCTCGCGCGCGAGCGCGCGCAGCGCGGCCAAAGCGATGTAGCGCGCGTCGACTTCGAAGAAGTCGCGCAAGCCGGCGCGATTGCTCGAGCGCCCGAAGCCGTCGGTACCCAGGAAGTCGAAGCCCGCCGGCATCCAACGCGCGATCGCGGCCGGGAGCGCCTTCATGTAGTCTGACGCCGCGATGTAGACGCCCTTGGTGCCTTGCAACACCTGCGCGACGTACGGCACCTTTTCGTCCTCGCCGGGGTGGAGCAGGTTGTAGCGCTCGCACTCGATGGCGTCGGCGTAGAGCTGCTTGTAGCTCGTCACCGAGTACACGTCGGCCGGGATGTCGTACGCGTCTTCGAGAATGCGCTGGGCGCGGATCACTTCGTTCAAGATGGCGCCGCTCCCGAACAGGTGTACGTGATTCTTGGAATCGCCCTTGCCCGACGCGTACAGACGATACACGCCGTTCAGGATCCCCTCGCGCGCGCCCTCGGGCATGGCCGGCATCTTGTAAGGCTCGTTCATGACCGTAATGTAGTAGAGCAATTGCTCGTTGTTCTTGTACATGCGCTCGATGCCGTCGTGAATGATCACGGCCAGCTCGTAGGCGAAGGTAGGGTCGTAGGCGCGCAGGGTCGGGTGCGGGAGTGCGAGGATGTGGCTGTGGCCGTCCTCGTGCTGCAACCCTTCGCCCGCGAGTGTGGTGCGCCCCGAGGTTCCTCCCAACAGGAAGCCCTTGCAGCGCATGTCGCCGGCCGCCCAGATGAAGTCGCCGATGCGCTGGAATCCGAACATCGAGTAGTAGATGAAGAACGGCACCATGTTGACGCCGTGGGTCGCGTACGACGTCCCGGCGGCGATGAACGACGCCACCGAGCCCGCCTCGGTGATGCCCTCTTCGAGCACCTGTCCGTCGACGGCCTCCTTGTAATAGAGGAGCGTCTCCTTGTCGACCGGCTCGTAGAGTTGCCCGACGCTCGAATAGATGCCGACCTGGCGGAACAACGACTCCATGCCGAAGGTGCGCGCCTCGTCGGGGACGATGGGCACCACGTACTTGCCGATCGCCTTGTCCTTCAGAAGCGTCGAGAGCATCTGCACGAACGCCATGGTGGTGGCCACTTCCCGATCGCCGCTGCCGGCGTACATATCCTTGAAAATCGATGCGGCCGGCGTTTCCAACGGCGGCGCGGTGTCGCGGCGCTCGGGAATGTACCCGCCGAGGGCCTCGCGGCGTTTGCGCAGGTACTGCATGTCCTCGCTGTCCGCGGGCGGCTTGTAGAAGGGCGCTTGCGCCACGTCCTCGTCCGAGATGGGAATGCCGAACTTGTTGCGAAACGCCCGCAGCTCCTCTTCGTTCATCTTCTTTTGCTGGTGCGTGATGTTCTTGCCTTCGCCGCTCTCGCCCAGTCCGTAGCCCTTGATGGTCCAGGCCAGGATCACCGTCGGTTGTCCCTTGTGCTCGACGGCCGCTTTGTAGGCGGCGTACACCTTCTCGGGATCGTGGCCGCCGCGCTTCAAGTTGCGCACCTGGTCGTCGGAAAGGTTCTCGACCAGCTTCAACAGGCGCGGGTCGGCGCCGAAGAAGTCCTTGCGGATGTAGTCGCCCGGCTCGGTCACGTATTTCTGGAACTGTCCGTCGACTACTTCGGACAGGCGCTTGACCAGCACGCCCTCGGTGTCGGCCGCGAACAAGGGATCCCAGTCGCCGCCCGTGATCAGCTTGATCACGTTCCAACCGGCGCCGCGAAACGCGGCCCCCAGCTCTTGGATGATCTTGCCATTGCCGCGCACGGGCCCGTCGAGTCGCTGCAGGTTGCAGTTGACCACGAAGATCAAGTTGTCGAGTCGCTCGCGCGACGCGAGTGTCAGCGCGCCCAGCGATTCGGGCTCGTCCATCTCGCCGTCGCCGAGGAACGCCCACACGCGGCGCGGCGCCGTCTCGAGCACCCCGCGGTTCTCGAGATAGCGATTGAAGCGCGCCTGGTAAATCGCGATCAGGGGGGTCAACCCCATCGACACGGTCGGGTATTCCCAGAACTTCGGCATCAGCCACGGGTGCGGATACGACGAGATGCCGCCTTCGTGCGCGAGTTCGTGGCGGAAGTTCTCGAGGTGCTTCTCAGTCAGTCGCCCTTCGAGATACGCGCGCGCGTAGATGCCGGGCGCGGCGTGGCCCTGGTAATAGATGATGTCGCCGCCCTCGGGGTGATCCTTGCCGCGGAAGAAGTGGTTGAACGCGACTTCGTACAGGGTCGCGGCCGACGCGAAGGTCGAGATGTGCCCGCCGATGCCGGGGTCTTCTCGATTCGCGCGCACCACCATGGCCATCGCGTTCCAGCGAATGACGCTCTTGATGCGGCGCTCGATGATGCGGTCGCCTGGATACGGCGGCTGCTTCGAAGCCGGTATGGTATTGATGTAGGGCGTGTCGCCGGGGAAATGGACGCGCACGCCGTACGAGGTCGCGCGGTCCTGCAAGCGTTGCAACAACTCCTGCACGCGTGCGGCACCCTCGGTCTGGTACACGTAGTCGAGCGACTCGAGCCACTCGCGCGTTTCTTGTCGAAGCTCGTCCATGTTCAGCGCTTCCGCAGGTTCATGCGATGCAGACGGCGACGGTGTGGGATCGGAGGCCTGCGCGCCGTCGGGCAACACCGCCCCCGCGTCTCTCGGGGCGGGCTCCTGGCTCCCCGTGCGCGCCCCGGTCGTCTTCCGATCTTTCGTCGTACTCATGGCTTATCGTTACGATAAGCGTTCCACCGGGCGCCGTCAATCGGCCCACCTCCGCGCGCCTCCGCTCATTCGGTCCAGTACTTCTCGAGGTGCAGCGTTCCGCGATGCCGGGGCGTGTGTTTCTTGAACCCGCGCGCGGTCAGCAACCGCTCCAGATCCTCGATCATCGACGGATTGCCGCACACGTACACGTGGCATCGACTCGGGTCGAGGTCGAAGCCCGCGAGCGCGCGAAAGCGGGAGGGTTCGAGCAACTCGCCGACGCGGCCGCGCAATCCCGTCCACGCCGAATGCTCGGGCTCGCGCGTCGTCGTGGGAAGGTATACCAAACGCGGGTCGCGCGCGGCCGCATCCTCGAGCTCGTCTCGAAATCCCAGGTCGGCGGCGACGCGCACGCCGTTGATCACCACCGCGCGACGCCACGGCGGCGCCTCGTCGTAGGTGCGAATCATCGACACGTACGGCGCGACCCCGGTCCCGGTCGACACCAGCGCAAGGTCCATTCCGCGCTCGAATCCTTGCAGCGTGAAGCCCCCGCTCGCCTTGGGGGCGAGCCACACGCGCGCGCCTTCTCGCTGCTCGAAGAGCCACGACGTGAATTCGCCGTCGTCCACGTGCACCACGAACAACTGGACCGCGTGCCGGTCGTGCGCCGACGAACCGATGGAGTAGGAGCGCTTGACGAGCGCGCGCGGGCCGCCGGGCGCTTCCACGATGCGCCCGATGGCGACGAACTGGCCGGGCAAGAAGGGAGCAAACCCCTGACCGTCGGGCGCCACCCACAGCATCGCGAGTCCGTCGTGCACGTCCTCGCGGCGGACAATGGTCGCGTTGTACTCGTGGGCGGCCGTCATGGGGTCGATTCCGACGCTAGCACACGGCGGGCGGCGCGGCCAAGATCGGCGCGGACCGCGCCTCCCGGACCGGCTTCGGGACCAGTCGCCGGTTCGGGCGCGGGGGATAAACGGCCTTGACTTTGGACCACTTACCGATACACTAGGGCGATATTTTCGTCGGCGCCCCTCGGACTCCGCCGGCGATTGCGGACGCGACGGTGTAATCGCGCCGCCGACTCCGACTCTTCTCACGCAGACATATCGTATTACTTTGGGAGCGACTGAATGAAACGCACCGTGGCGCTCTGGGCGGCCGTCTCTACGTTCATTCTGATGACATGGGCGGTCGACGTCCGCGGGCAGTATCAACCGCCGCCGCCGCCAACGCGCGACGCGCCGCCCGACGCGCCGCCCGACACGTTGGGTGCGGGCGCGGAAGTCGAGCGCACCCCGCCGGGACAGCAAGTCCAACCCGCGCCCGCCGACACCATGACGGCGGCGGCCCGTATTCGACGCGCGCAATCGAGCCAGATGACGTACGTGATCTCGCTCGGGCTTGGCTCGTCCATCAACCAGGAGCCGCCCGCCTTCATCGAAGAGTTCGATCCCAGCTTCGGGTTGTACCTCGACGGCGGCGTGCGCCGCTGGGAGTTCGAGCTGACGTTGAGCTTCGACTACAACTTCTTCTTCACGACGCGCCCGGACCCCGAAGACCTGAGCATCATGAATCTGTTCTTGAACCTGAAGTACCGGCCGCTCAAGACCACCGCGCGGCCGTACGTCTTGGTGTGCGGAGGCTTGTTCCGCTCCTGGATCGTCAACGAACTCGACCCCAACGACCCGCCCGAGACGGTCGAGTACGAAGTCGAATCCGGCGACAACTTCTACGAAGAGAACGTACTGGGCTTCGGCATCGGCGGCGGAGTCGAAATCGAGATGGACAAGACGCGGCGCATCTTCTTCGAAGGGCGTTACGTCCAGGGCCAGACGCGCCAGACCGAAGACCACGCCAACATGGCGATCATCCCCGTTCGCATCGGGGTTACCTGGGAGTTCTAGGAAGTTACGCGCTCATCCCCGCGGCCCGCACCTCCGCCGACACCGCCTGCTCGAACTGCGCGAAGTTCTTCTCGAACAACGCCACCAGCTCGCGCGCCTTCTTGTCGTAGGCGGCTTTGTCGCTCCACGTGTTGCGCGGGCTCAAGACGTCCGCGGGAACCCCCGGGCATTCGGCCGGAACATCGAGGCCGAAGATCGGGTCCTTGACGTACTTCACGCGGTCGAGCTTCCCTTCCAGCGCGGCGTTCACCATCGCGCGCGAGTACGCGAT
>JAKEHA010000322.1 GCA_022615275.1 Candidatus Latescibacterota bacterium | reverse complement strand
TCGAACGCTGCCCGGCGGGTCCTGTCACTCGTCACCCCGCCGCCTGGCGCGGCGGGGGCCCCACGAGCGCCACCCGCCGGGGGATGCACAGAGCCGCTTCGTCGGCCTACCGCTTCACCACCACGACCGAGTTCCGGCCGCCGTAGCCGTCCGGCTCCGTCATCTCCGTGGACGGATCCAGCACCTGCTTCTTTTGATCGATCAGGAATCGATACGAGTAGCGTCCCGGCGCCAGTGACAGCGTCAGTTCCCACGCGCCGTCCGCCGCCTTCTGGAGCCGGTGGGTCTCCGGCGACCACCCGTTGAAGCTTCCCACGACCGATACCGCGCTCGCGTTGGGATCCGTGTACGTGAACGTCACCAGGCGGCGCGCCTCCTTGGGGACGTCGTCCGTGGCTTCAGCGCGCGCGAGCAGTTCCTGATAGCCCTCGACCAGCTCGACGAGGTCGTTATTGAACTCGTCGGCCGCGATGTTGTTGTCGTCGCCCAGCCCGAACGAAACCGTCGATGCGGCGTCGCCCACCACCTTGACCAGGACGTGGTTCTTGTCGGCGTGCAAGTGCACCCGGGCCGCCGTCGAGTCGCCCCTCGCCGCCGTGTTCGCGAGCACGCGGCGGCCGTTCAAGAACAGTGCCGCCGGGCAATTCGAAACCAGGCGCGCATTGATGTCGGTCTCGTACGCCACCGACACCACGGTGTAAAGGTAGCTGACACCGGGCTCTTCGGCGAGCCTCCGCATCACGACTTCGCCGCGCGGCCCGGTGGCGCCCGCGGGCACCGGCGCCCACTGGATCTTGCGCTTGCCGGCATTGTACGCGTTCAAGAGCGCGATGCCGTTCTCGGGAGGGAACTTCTTTTCGAGGTTGCCGCCCGCGAAGGGCCCCAGGAACGCCCACTGGTACGGCTTGAACAAGCTGGCTTGAATCGTCCCGGCCTCGCGCTCGCCGTTCAAGAACTTCAGGGTGAACGGAAACACACCCGGCCGACACGGAGTCGGGATCTCGACGTGGAGCGTGGCGCCGGTGGTGTCGTCCGGTCCCACGGCGAACGTCCCTTGGTTGCCTTCCGCCAGCCGCAGCCCGCTGGGGCTGAACCAGTAGTAGCGGGTGGGTTCCGTGTTGCGCGCGCGCTGGGTCAAATCGATCTCGATGGGCACGCGTTCGCCGGTGATCACGCGACCGCGCGGGAAGCGCGCCATGATCCCGACCGGCGGGTGCGCGTACACCGAGCGCTCCACGTAGAAGCGCCCGCGGTTCCCGGCCGCGTCCTCGACCGTGAACATGTAGGTGACCAGGCGCAGCGTGCCGGCCGTCCCCTTGAGCGCGTGGCGCGACGCAAATCGCTTGGGAGCCTCCGGTGTGATCGAGAGCGGCTTGCCGGCATTGACGGGAGCGAGGGCTTCGCCGAACACGCCTGCCATCGTGCTCTTGATGTCGACCGTCCGTCCCGTCGTACTCAACTCCCAATTGAGCACGGCGAATTCGCCGATCACCGAGTTGTTCTTCGGGAACTGGGTGGTGACGCGCAGACCGGCGGCTCCGAAGCGCTGGGCGAGGAGGGCGTTTTCGGCGCGCCGCAGCATCGCCGAAACGTCGTCGAGAAGGCGGCTGGTCGCGAGGGTGGCGTCCGCGCCCGGGTAGGCGACGCGATCCTCGGCCGACCAGAACGAGCTCGCACGCAGCTTGTCGCGCAGCAGGGAGACGGCGCTGTAGGTCGTGCGCACCGCCTGCTCGCCGGTGGTCACCGGCGACTCGGGGAAGCCGCGCGCCAGCGAACGCACGTCCGGTAGGCACTTCTCGAGTCGCACCAGCTCGACGTCGGTGAATTTCTTCGACCAGCGCGCGACCGCGAAGAACAGGTCGAGAGCAATGTCGGGGTCCTTGAGCGGGCGATCGAGCATGGCGCGCTCGGTGGCGTAGAGCGAGATCGACTCCGACGTGGAGCTCGACAGCACCCGCAGCCCGCGAAGCGCGTCGGCGGACTCGTCGTGGCCGGTGGCGCGCATCACGGTGACGCCGGCCAGGCGCTCGACCGCGCGTTGCGTCGGGCCGACCTCGGTGTCCGGCCCGCGCGCGGCGAAATCGGCGGCCCATCGCATCAGATGGCGGGAGACGACGGCGTCGGCGTGGTTGGTCCCGATGAACTCGTCGAACACGACCGGCAGCGATGCGAGCGCGCTCCACTGGCGAACGCTGCGATTGCTGGCGGCATCGTTCGGGAAGAAGTAATTCGCATCCGCGTCGAACGTACCCGTCACCACCGAGCGCGCAACCGCGCGCGAACTGTCGTACCAGTAGAGCGCCGGCAGAATGCGACGCAGCTCGACGTTGGCGCGGGCGAGTGCGCGCAGGTCGACGGCGAGGAGCGCGTTGTAGGCCGGGTCTTCGGCGCGCGCGTCCTTGCCGCCCCACGGCGCCGCCGATTCGACCATGCGGTCGCCGTCGCGGTCGTGGGCGGTGACCAGGTACGTGTAATAGCTCCCGATCGAGAACACGGCCTGGCTCAACACGCCCTTGTTGCCGGTGGCATAGAACGCGTCCAGCGACATGGAGGCCATCAGCGGGTAGGCGGCGAGTCCGGCGTGGGCGTCGGTGAAGGCGTACGAGCCCGACTCCTTCTGGGTCAGGAAGACGCCCCCGAGGTCGAGCTCGATGGCGCGCGCGGTGGGGTCGGAAATGCGCGCGCTCGAGGACCGCGGGGACGCCCCGGTTTGGGTCTGGACCGCGTCCGCCGCCACCCCGCTGGGCAGCATCAGGACCGTCGCCGCCACCCGCGCGAAGACGATCTGGCGGACAAGCGGTGCAATGCGCGCGAATCGGTCCGGCCAAAAGCGGTCGACCCAGTTTCCAAGTGTGTTTTTAATCATGGGATTACGCGGGCGTACGCATACCCCCCGGCCGCGTTGCAAAGAGCGCACCGAACCCCGGCCCGAGCCCCTAGTTTTTCTTGACGATCGGGACCCCGTCGGATAGGCTACGGGGCGAGCAACTTATTGAGATTGCAGTCGTTAATCTGCAGGTCCCGGGCCTCGCACAGGGCGCGTCCAACGGGACTCGAAGGGGAACGTGTCCTCGCGCGTCGCCATTCTCGATGCAAAACGGACCCCCATCGGCAAGTTCCTCGGTGCATTTCGGAATCATTCTGCGGTGAGTCTCGGCGCCGATGTCGCGCGCGCAGCCATCGCGTCGTCCGGAGTCGCCGCGGGCGACGTCGATGAACTGTGGTTCGGCCACGCCCGCCAGGCGGGCAACGGCCCCAATCCCGCGCGCCAGGTGAGCGTGCGCGCCGGCGTCCCCGAAACCGTGCCCGCGTTCACCGTCAACGCCGCGTGCGGATCCGGACTCAAAGCGATCGCGCTCGGCGCCGATTCGATTCGTCTGGGCCGGGCCTCGCTCGTCATTACGGGCGGCATGGAGAACATGTCGCAGGTCCCGTTTCTCCTGGACCGCGTGCGCGCGGGCTACCGCCTCGGGCACGCGCCGCTGGTCGACGACATGTACCGCGACGGGTTCGTGTGCCCGCTGTGCGACATGGTGATGGGCGAAACGGCGGAAGTGCTGGCCGAGGAATTCAAGATCACGCGCGCCGAGCAGGATGCGTGGGCGGCGATGAGCCAGAATCGCGCGGAACGCGCGGCGAAGGCCGGCCTCTTCGCGGATGAAATCGTTCACGTCACCGTGGCCGGTGAGCGCGGCGAATCGAAGATCGTGGGCCGCGACGAGCATCCCCGCGACGGTGTGACGACCGAGAGTCTCGGGAAGCTCTCGCCCGTCTTCAAGAAAGACGGAACCGTTACCGCGGGCAACGCGTCCGGCATCACCGACGGTGCCGCCGCCGTGGTGCTCGCTTCGGAGCAGGTGGTCAAGGCGTCCGGGAAAAAGCCGCTCGCGTGGATCCGCGACTTCGTCGCGACCGGAGTGGAGCCGCGCCGCATGGGGATCGGTCCCGTGCCGGCCGTGCGCCAACTCCTCGAGCGCAACGACCTCGACTTGGGCCGGGTCGACGTCATCGAGTTGAACGAGGCCTTCGCGGCCCAGGTGATCGCGTGCGAGCGCGAGCTGCGCTTCGACCGCGAGCGCGTGAACCGCAACGGGGGCTCGATCAGCCTCGGCCATCCCATCGGGTGCTCGGGGACGCGCGTGGTGGTGACACTGGTGCACGAGATGGTGCGCTCCGGGGCGAAGTTGGGTGTGGCGACGTTGTGCGTCTCGGGCGGAATGGGCATGGCCATGCTCGTGGAACGCGCGTGATCGACACGGGCCCTATGGAAGGACGCATGCTCAAGCACGGGTTCACCGACGGTGTCGCGACCATCACCATCGCCAACCCGCCGGTCAACGTGCTGACGGTGGCCATGCTGCGCGAAATGGCGGCCGCCATCCGCGAGTCCGCGCGCGCCAAGGTGCTGCTCGTCACCTCCGAGGGGGACGTGTTCAGCGCCGGCGTCGACGTCGGCGAGCACCGCGAGCCGCACGCGGCCGAGATGATCGCGAGCTTCCGGGCGGTGTTCGACGCGCTGATGGAGTTCGAAGGGATCGCGGTGGCGGCGGTGGACGGGGTGGCGCTGGGCGGGGGCTGCGAGCTCGCGTGCCTGTGCGACGTCGTGGTCGCCAGCGACCGCGCCGAGTTCGGGCAGCCCGAGTCACAGGTGGGCGTGCTCCCGCCGGTGGCCTCGGTCTTGTGGCCGCGCGCGTTCGGGTACGGCCGCGCGATCGACCTGTTGCTCACGGGCGCGCGCGTGGGCGCGCACGAGATGCACGACGCCGGCTTGGTGAGCCGTGTGGTCCCGCACGCGCGCTTTGACGCCGCCGTCGCGGAGACCGTCGAGCGCTACCGCGCCATGAGCCGCGTGGTCGCGAGCCACGTCAAACGCGCGTGCCGCATCGGCGCGGGCGAAGTGGGCGCCGCGCTCAAGCAGGTCGAAGCCCTGTATCTGAATTCGTTGATGAAGTCCAAGGACGCCGACGAGGGATTGCGCGCGTTTCTCGAAAAGCGCGCGCCCAAGTGGAAGGATCAGTAAGTGAGAAAGGAACGGAGATGAAGAAAGTCGGAGTGATCGGTTGCGGGCTGATGGGGTCGGGCATCGCGCAGATGAGCGCGCTCAACGGCTATACGACCGTGGTGGTGGAGGTCAACGAGGAGATCCTGAAGAAGGGACTCGCGAGTATCCAAGACTGGCTCGAGAAGGGCAAGAAGCGCGGCAAGGTCACCGACGAGCAGATCGAGGCGGTCAGGAAGAACCTGTCGTCGTCGACCCAGGTGAACGCGGTCAAGGACTGCGACATCGTCATCGAAGCCGTCACCGAGAATACCGAGCTCAAAAAGAAGGTCTTCAAGCAACTCTCCGACCTGGTGCGCGACGACGCCATTCTCGCCACCAATACATCTTCGATTTCGGTCACCGAGCTCGCGACCGTGGTGAAGAATCCCGAGCGCATGGTCGGCATGCACTTCTTCAATCCGGTGCCGATCATGAAGCTGGTCGAGATCATCCGCGGTCTCGCCACCACCGACGCGGTCATGGCCGCCAGCCGTGAGTTCGCACTCTCGCTGGGCAAGGAGCCCATCACGTGCCCGGACACGCCCGCCTTCGTCGTCAACAAGCTCTTGATCCCGTACCTGCTGGACGCTGTGCGCATGGTGCAGGACGGCATCGCCACACCAGAGGACGTCGACAAGGCGATGGTGCACGGCTGCGGGTACCCGATGGGGCCGATCACACTCCTCGACTACGTCGGGCTCGACACCACGCTGCACGCGGCCGACGTGATGTACGCGGAGTTCCGCGAGCCCAAGTACGCCTCGCCCGTGCTCCTGCGCCGCATGGTGCAGGCGGGCCGCTGGGGGCGCAAGTCGGGGCGCGGATTCTATTCCTACGAGAAGAGGTAGGTGAGCGCGTTGGACTTCGAACACATTCTGTATCAGGTCGCGGACGGAATCGCGACCGTCACCATCAATCGCGCGGACGTGCTGAATGCGCTGTCCGCGCAGACCGTGCGCGAGCTGGACCAGGCGTTGGCGGCCGCGGAAGCCGACGACGCCGTGCGCGTGTTGATTGTCACCGGCGCGGGCGAGAAGTCGTTCGTATCGGGGGCCGACATCGCGGAGCTCGCGAAACTCGATCCGGTAGCGGGCGCTCGCACCGCGGAATTCGGGCAGAGCGTGTTTCGCCGCCTGGAGACGATGGGTAAGCCGTCCATCGCCGCCATCAACGGGTACGCGTTGGGTGGCGGCTGCGAACTGGCGATGGCGTGCACGATTCGGATCGCCTCCGAAAATGCAAAGGTCGGGCTTCCCGAGGTAACTCTAGGAGTAATACCGGGTTACGCGGGCACGCAGCGCCTGCCACGCATCGTGGGCCGCGGCGTCGCCATGGACCTGATCTTGACCGGGCGCGCGATCGACGCGTCGGAAGCGCTGCGCATCGGACTCGTGAGCCAGGTGGTGGCGCCCGCCGATCTGATCGAGACCGCGCGCAAGACGGCACTGCGCATCCTGCGCAACGGCCCGCTGGCCGTGCGCGCCGCGATGCAGTCGGTCGACCACGGCCTCGACGTCGGCTTCGAACACGGCTGCCGCATGGAAGCGAAGCAGGCAATCGTAGCCGAGGTGGCGGAAGTCGCGCGTAGCGCTCATTCCGCGGTTGCCGCCGAATACGCG
>JAKEHA010000061.1 GCA_022615275.1 Candidatus Latescibacterota bacterium | reverse complement strand
TGCGCGTCTTCGAGAAGATCGCGTCGACCTGCTGCATGGTCAGCGACTCGATCGGGTTGTCCTTGTGGACGTAGACCGCGAGCATGTCGATCGAAGTACGCAGGCCCGTCGGCTTGTAACCGTACTTGGCCTCGAACTCGTCGATCTCCTGGTTCTTCATTTCGCGGCTCATGGGACCGAAGGTGGCCGTGCCCGCGATCAGCGCCGGGGGTGCGGTCGACGAGCCCTTGCCCTCGATCTCGACTTGCACGTTGGGGTACTGCTTGCGAAAGTCCTCGGCCCACAACGTCATCAGGTTGTTCATGGTATCCGATCCGATGCTCTTGACGTTGCCGGACACGCCGGCCGTACCCTTGGCGTAAGCCGGCAATGTGGCGTCGACTTTGACGCTCTGCGCAACGGTGATCCCCGCGAAGACCAGCGTGGCCAGCGCGGCGATGCCCGTCGACAACAATGTAAACGGTTTGCGAATCATTCTCGGTTCCCTCCTCGGAGGCCCATCCTACAATAGAGTCGATCGAAGGAATGCTCGACGCGGACGATAGGCGGGCGATGTAAAGACAGCATTAAGCACCCTTAAAGGTTCGGTGGAGATACCGTAACCGTTTACAGGGCTGCACCTTGGACCGTAAAGACGGTCCCCTTGACGACCGCCCTAGGGCGTGGGGGCGGATGTGGTCGGGGGTGTCGGGACCGCCGGGGGTGCCGCACGCATGATTTGCGCGCGCCGGACCAGCATCTGCGCGCGCTCCGCCCACTCTTCGTCGGCCGCGGCGACCGCGAGCGGCGCAAGCGCGTCGTCGGGGCGATTCAATTCGATCATGCAGTAGCCGAGCATGAGGTGCGGCCTCGGTTCCTCCGGTTTCAAGCGAATGCACTCCGCGAACGCGGCTTCGGCCTGGTCGTAGCGGCTCTCCATGACGTGCAAATCGCCGAGGAGCGACCACAGCCGAAAGGTCGGTTCGTCCTTGATGCCCTGCTCTAGGACCCGGAGCGCCTCCTCGGACTGGTAGGACGCGAGGTAGGCGGACGCCACCCGCTCCACTTCGCCGGCCGACGCGGTGTCCTGTGTCGCCGCCGAATAATAGCCCGCCGCCGCGGCTGGAGCCTCAACGGCCGCGTACAGATCGCCTAGCTGCAATTGTTCCTGCCGCGTCAGCGGGCGCAAGTAACCGACGACGGTGAGCGCCACCGCGGCCTGGTGGTAGTCGCTGACACTCGCCGCGAATTGAAATGCGAGATACCACGCATCGGCATTGTCGCCGAAGCGCTCGATCATCTGATCGACGGACTTGCGTCCGCGCGGGTGGTCCTCCGCCTGGAGGCACGCGCTCACGAGTCCGCGATACCATTCGAACTTGGGCTCGCCGTGCTGGCCCGAGACCAGATCCTCGAGCACGGGAATCGCACCCGCGGCGTCGCCGCCGAGGAGCTGGGCCGCCGCCGCGTAGTAGAGGACGTCCGGGCGCTTTTCGACGCTGGTCTGGTAGCCTTTCTTCAAGGCTTCGGCCGCGCGCTGGAATTGACCCAGGCCGTACGCCGTCTCTCCGAGTCCGAGCCAGCCGGCGTCGTAGCGGGGTTCGAGTGCCACCACGCGCTCGTATTCGGCCAGCGCCTCCTCGCGGCGGTCGACCTGCACCAGCATGCTCGCGTAGTGGTAGCGCATGAGGAAGCTGTCGTCCTTCTTGGCGTGGTCGCGCACGTACTTGCCGAGGATGTCGACGGCCTCCTCGCTCTTGCCCGCTTCCAGCGCCTGCTGGGCCTCGAGGAGCGCGAGCTTGGCGTCGCGCGGGAGCGTCTCGACGGTTTCCATCGGCTTGGGTTCTTCCGCGGCCACGCTCGTCGCGGCGAACGCGCCCATGAACACCAACGCCGTCAGCATCGCACGCACCGCGCGCACGATCAGTTGAGCTTGAAGTGCAAGGCCGTGACGACCCACGAGGTCACCTTCTTTCCACCGACCACGCCCGGCTCGAAGCGCCAGCGCGGGACGGAAACCAATACCGCCTCTTCGAACGTGCCGGGCGGGCGCGCATCCATGATGAGCACCTCGCCCACCGATCCGTCCTCGTTGACGAGGATCTTGACCTGGACCACGCCTTCGATGCCCTGCTCGCGCGCCTTGAACGGGTACACGGGCGGCATCTTGACGACCGCGCGCGGCGCCTGGTCGAGCTCGTACGACTCGAACACGAAGTCGCTCTTCATCGCGGTGTTGGCGCCGCCGGTCAGATCGATCGCGATGGCGTCTCCCACTCCACCCATGCCGCCGAAGTCGGGGGCGAAGTCGGGCTGGAACAGATCGGGACCCAGGTCGGGCTTGGCCTCTTCCCGCTTGGGCGCCTCGGGCTCGGCCGCCTCTTGCTCGGGCGGCGGCGCTTCCTGCTCGAAATTGAGTACGTCGAGGCGCATGGGCGCGGTGATGTCCTGGTCCTGGGCATCCGCTTCACCCGAGAGCACCGCAGCACCCGTCAAGAGCAGCACGTTGACCGCGATGCCGAACGCGAGCGCCATCGGAACCCATCCCGGAATCCGGAACATGCTCGCCTACGACCCCCACTCGCGGCGCGCGGCCAGGCTGACGTTCCTCGCTCCCGCGAGGCGGCACTGGTCCATCAGGGTGACGACGTCGCTGGTCTTGCTGTCGCGGTCCGCGATCACGACCACGCCCGTCTTCGGGTCCTCGGCCAGCGCGCGCTCCACCAGTCCGCGCACGCGCCGGATATCGACTTGCTTGCCTTCCATGTAGATGCTGCCATCGGCGGACAAGCCGATGGTGACGTTGCCCTGGTCCTTGACCTCGGCCGTGGCCGCGGTCGAGCGCTGCACGTCGATGCCGGTTTCCTTGACGAACGAGGTCGTCGCCACGAAGAAGATGAGCAGCACCATCATGACGTCGACCAGGTTGATGACGTCGATGTGGATCTGCTCGTGGCCGCGAATCGTCTTGCGAACGTTGATCATGCCTGTTCCTTCGTTAGACGTGATGCTGGAGCAGGAGTGTCGTCTGACTCAACCGGTGCTCCAGTTTTTCGGCGCGTCTGCGCAAGGCCACGCTCGCGAACAACCCCGGAATCGCCACCAGGAGTCCCGCTTGGGTCGCGACCAGCGCTTCCGAGATGCCGCCCGCCAAGGGTCGCGCGTTGCCGGTGCCGAGCTCGGCGATGACGACGAAGGTCGTGATCATACCGCTCACGGTTCCCAGGAGCCCCAGCAAGGGGGCGATCGACGCCAGCACCGCGATCACCGCCAGGTTGCGATCGATCACGGGTTCGATTCGCATCGCGCACTCGCGCAAGATGCGCTTGTCCAAGTCGGGCTCGCCGGTCCGCTTGCGCACGAAGTTGCGCACCAGCGTGGTGCGCAGCCCGTGACCGAAGTGATTGACGGGCGCGCCTTGCACCGCGTGGACGGCGTCCGGAATCGCAAGATCACGCCGCCCGAGGCGGCGGAACGTGTACAGGCGCTCGCCGATCAACGTCCACATCAAGACGGACGTGACCGCGACCGGCACCATCACCCAGCCGCCGGTCTTGGCGAACTCAAGCAGACGCAATATGAGTTCCACGGCGCTGTTCCTTCTGGATCGTGTTGCTCAACGTCACGGCCTTCTCCTCCATGTCGCTCACGACCCCGTGCACGCGGCGCGCGAGGAGGGTGTGGATCAGCATGGTGGGGACGGCGACGCACAGACCCCACTTGGTCGCAACCAGAGCCTCGCTGATACCGCTCGACATGAGCTTGGGGTCTCCGGTGCCGTACAGCGTGATCACCTGGAAGGTCGTGATCATGCCGGTGACGGTTCCCAGCAGGCCGAGCAGCGGGGCAATGGCGCCCAGAACGGCCATGATCGACACGCCTCGTTCCAGGCGCGGCATCTCGCGCAAGATCGACTCTTGCAGCACGCTCTCGAGGGTCTCGCGGTCTTCGCGGCGCGCGCGCACACCTTCGCGCAGAACGTTCAGCACCGGCCAATTGTGGCCTTGGTGCTTCTGCATGAATCCCTCGACGCCGGCCCAGTCGCCCTTGGCCGCCAGGTCGTTGACGGTACCCATGATGGTGTCGGTATCGCCGTGAACGCGCTTCAAGTAGGTCAACTTGTAGGTCGTGAAGGCGACCACCACCAAGCCGACCAGGAGGATCGGCCACATGATGTCGCCGCCTTCCTTGAACTCTTCCACGATGCTGGTGTGATCGCCGATCCCGACCAGCGACTCACCGCTCGCGATGTCGAGGGGCGCCATTTCGGACTTGCCCTCGAAGTAATTGGCGATCGTCTTCGCCATCTTGCGGTCGGGCAGATTGGTCAGCGCGAAGAGCTTCTTGCTGTCGGCGTTGAAGGTGAGGAATCCGACCTCTTCGGGCGAGCGGTACAGGGCCGTGAACTTGCCGAGGGTCAGGAGGTCGCCGGCGTGGTTCTCGCCGTCGCGCCCGACGTAGGGGCCCTGCTGCAACGTAACCTGTCCCGAGCGTTTCATCTCGTCGAGCAGAACGTCGGTCATCCCGCTGATGTCGTCGATGCCCGGGAAGTAACCGGGCTCCAGCACCGGCGCGATCGTCTCCAGCCGCTCCGGATACAACGCCGTCAACTGCGACGTGTTGAGCAGCGCCTCGATGTCCTTGGCGGCGATGCGCACGTTGCCCGAGATCTCGCGGAACTCGACTTCTTTGGACGTCCACTTCTCGGTCAGGGCGTCGTGACGCTCCTGGCCCGCGGCCTTGCGCTTCTGCAGGTTCTGGACGTCCAGCGCGAGTTGTTTGCCCTGCGCCTCCAGCTTTTCCACTTCGGCGCGCAACGCGGCGCGGTCGCTGGTGATCTTGGCTTCGACTTCCTGGGCCCGGACCTCGGCGGCCATGCGGTCGGCTTCGGCCTTCTTGGCGGCTTCGCGCACGTCCTGCGCAGCCGGTGTTCCGGACCACGCGAACAGGACCGCGCACGCAACGATGGTCAGTCTCTTCATGGCTGGATCCTTCCGAGCGGCAGATCGATGACTTCGACCGATCGCATGCGCAGCGCCATCTCGCGCGTCACCTTGATCGTTTCCACGTACTTCTGGTCGAGTTCGACCCACTTGGCCTGGGCACGGTCGTACTCGCCCACGCGCTCACCGTCGGGAGTCAGCCAGTACACCGAGACGCGGCCCACGCGGACCATGTCGGCGTGGATCTCTTCGTCGTTGACGATGATCTTCTCTTGGTAGACCTCGGCGATGCTGCCGTAGTTCGCTTCCACTTGCAGCGCCTCCAGCACGCGACGCAGCTTCTCCGCCCCCGTGAAGTCGGGTCGCGCCAGCGCGGCCTTGACTCCCGCGATGCGCGCCTTGCGCTCTTCCATGAGGAAGGGCAGATCCTGATCGACGAAGGACTCGAGCCTGGTCGTGACCGCGTTGAGGGTGTCGAGCAAGCTGTCGTTCAGGCGCACCGACTCGACCATGCGACGCTCGAGCTCGGCGATACCCTTGTCCAGCGCCGCGACTTCCTTCTCCTCGAAGTCCTTCTTCTTGTCGAAGAATTCGACTTGGGCGCGTGCGGCGCGCAAACGGGCCATCAACTCGGCTTGCTCGCCGGCCCACTCTTCCTGCTTCTTCTGGGTCTGCTGGTGCGTCTCGACGGTCTTCTTGACCGTGTCGCTCAGCTCGGAGGCGTCCTGCGATCGCACGGCCGCGGCGGACAGAGCCACGGCTAGAGCGGTCGCGAGGGCGACCTGCTTGGAGGTCCGTTTCATGTGGTTTCGAGTCCTTTCGTACCGTTGCGGTTCGGCCGCGATAAGCCGTGCGGATTACTGCGAGTATCAACGACCGAACCGAGGTCGCACGCAGATTAGTCAGGGCGCATAAATGCGAGATAAACGAACCGTGAATCGACCGTGAATCCCAAGCGCCGTCGTATTTTCACCGCCTCTTTACCGCAGGTTCACGCGTGACTCCTAGACTACCCGGCGTTCGGAAACTTGCTTGTATCGACGCCGGTGTCTGGGCTCCGGCGCGATACGAAAGGGCACAGTAGCGTGAGGAGGGACACGACACAATGAGAGGGACCGCGAAAAGTATCGCCGTGATCTCTTTCTGGCTCGCCGTGGCGTCCGCAACGGGCGCATGGGCGGGCACGATTACCGGTTCGGTCAAGGACGGCAAGACCGGCGAGCCGCTCATCGGAGCGACCGTCGGCGTGGTCAACACGAAGCTGGGCGGATCGACGGACCTCGACGGCCGGTATTCGATCGCCAACGTTCCGGCGGGCCTGCACTCGCTGCGCGTGATGTACGCGGGCTACGCGCTCAAAGTCGTCACCGGAGTGGCGGTGACCGGAGAGCAGTCAACGTCGATGGACATTCGACTGGAACCCATGACGACCGAAGAAAGCGACGCGATGCGCATCGAAGACATCTACGTGACCGCGGAGCGCCTGCGCACCTCGGCGACGTCGATTCTCGCCGACCGCCAGCGCGCGGCCGTCATCGGCGACGCCATCAGCGCGGAGCAAATTCGCCTCTCCCCCGACGGCAACTCGAGCGACGCGCTCAAGCGCGTGACGGGTCTATCGATCGTCGACGACAAGTTCGTGTTCGTGCGCGGCGTTACCGATCGCTACAACGCGACCACGCTCAACGGCGTCGAGGTGACCGGGACCGACACCGATTCCGACAAGAAGAGCTTCAACTTCGACCTCATGCCGGCCTCGCTCATCGCGAGCACGGTGGTGCTGAAGACCGCCACGCCCGACCTGCCGGGCGACTTCAGCGGCGGCCTGGTGCAAGTCAACACCCTCGATCTTCCCAACGACTTCATGACCGCCGTTCAACTCGAGGGCGGCTACGACAACGCCAGCTCGCGCGTCGATGTCAGCAAGGCTCCCGGCGGCGACAGGGACTGGACGGGCAAGGACGACGGCAGCCGCGCGCTTCCTACCGGTCTCGAGGGCGATGCGCTCGCGCAGGCGCTGCCCAACACGTGGGGCACCTCCGGCGACGAATCGCGCATGAATCAAACCTACGGTCTCGCGATCGGCGACCGCTACCAGACCGGCGCGGGCGAGTTCGGTTTCATCGCGTCGGGGACGTACAAGAACAACTTCAAGGTCGAGGAATATCACCAGGAGCCGTACACCGAGGGTTCGGAGGAAGGCGAGGGCGGCGAGGGTCGCCTCTTCATCTACGACGGCACGCGGTACCGGCATCGGTACCTGTGGGGCGGGCTGTTGAACCTCACCTATCGTCCGCAGGGCAACCATACCTTCAGCTTCGAGAACAACTACACCCGCTCGGCCGAGGACAAGGTGGTCCAGGCGGTCGGCTTCGTCTCGGATACCACGAAGACGCAGACCATCGAGTGGGACCAGCGCGACCTCTACCTGGGTCAGCTCGCGGGGGACCACGTCTTCCCGCAGCTCGACCAACTGGAATTCGACTGGCGCCTCTCCTACTCCAATTCGGACGCGCAGGAACCCGATCGGAAATACGCGGAGTACGTGCGCGACGCCGCGGGACGCGGCTACTACCTGACCGACAACCTGCGATCCTGGGGGACGCTCGAAGAAGAGACGCGCGGCGCGCAAACGGACATCACCTACCCCGTCGGGGAGATGGACGTGAAGGCGGGTTACTTGTACATGAAGCGCGAGCGCACGTACGGTATCGACGCGTACACCACGGATAGAAGCGGCTTGAGCGGTCCCAATCGAGGTCTGATTCTCGAGCCGATTGACGAGATCTTCGCGCCCGAGAATTACGGCGAGGGCAAGTTCGCCTTCGTCCCATATTCCGAGTTGACGGGCGATTACGACGGAACGCAGGACCTGAATGCGTACTACGGCATGGTCGACGCGCCGTTCGGCATCGCCGGCCAGCGCTTCCGTTTCGCGGGCGGCGCGCGCGTCGAGGACTCCAACCAGATCGTGGTGTCGCCGACCTCGGCCCAGGACCCCACGCCGCAGACGGCGCAAATCGACGAGACCGACGTGCTCCCGTCCGCGAATCTGACCTACCAGGTGACGAGCACGTCCAACGTCCGCCTCGGGTACTTCGAATCGGTCAACCGGCCCGAGTTCCGCGAGATGGCCAACGTGGTCTACATCGACTTCGACGCCAACCAGGGTGTGATCGGCAATCCCGATCTGAAGCGTGCGACCATCACCAACTACGACGCGCGCTATGAGTGGTTCCCGGGACCGGGCGAAGTGGTCGCGGTGAGCTACTTCTACAAGGAAATGACCGACGCCATCGAGGAGCAGCTGCTGCCGTCGCCCGATCGCTACGTGCGGACTTGGTTCAACTCGCCGGAAGGCAAGAACTACGGCTACGAGATCGAGATGCGTAAGAACCTGGGCTTCGTGTGGCAGCAGCTCGAGAACTTCGTAATTCAGGGCAACTACACGCACGTCGATTCCGAAGTCGAATACACCGAGTCGTTCACCGATCCTTTGGGGAACCCGATCACCGAAACCAAGACGCGCACGATGCAGGGGCAGGCGCCCTACACCGTCAACGCGGGGCTCATCTATTCCGTCCCCGACGTGGGCCTGTCGATGAGTCTGCTGTACAACCGCTTCGGACGTCGCCTGGACGCGGTCGGCGACACGCGCGACTACGACATCTTCGAGGAGTCGCGCGACATCCTCGACTTCGCGCTCACGGAACAGTTCTCCGAATGGATGCGCCTGAAGTTCACGATCAGGGACTTGATCGCGGAGGACACCGTCTACACGTTCGGTGAGACGGGTTCAGTCTGGGAGAGCATAAAAGGCGGGACCACGTATACAGTTTCTCTCTCTTTCAGTCTTTAGAGGCTGACGCCTTACTCCGACCCGGTGATTGGGAGAGAGAGAACCTGCATATTCGGTCGCAAACGCAGGAAAGATTTGGTGGCCATCCCCGGAGGGCTAGCTCCGGGGATGGCAGGCCGAGAAGAAAGGAGGCCAACGGCGAATCAGGCACGCAACCCCCGTTTTTTCTGGCGTAACGAGAATAAAGCAGATGTGAAGGTAATTCAACCAGCAACGAATTCTTAAATAGGAGGACAGCATCCATGAAGCGTTTCTTCACCATGATGGCGGTCGCCATCGCCGGCTACGCCGGCGCCGCGAACGCCGCCCTGCCGGAGGTCGTCATCGGCGCCGGTACGGGCCAGCCGGTTCGGACGCCGTATTGCCAGGGTTTTGACCGTACGCTCGATGCCGACACGATCTACGTGCTCACCGGTTTGTACTACGTGGAGCCCGGCGTCACGCTGACGATCGAGCCGGGTACCATCATCAAGGGCCACGACGCGACGGGCGGCACGCTCATCATCACCCGTGGCGGGCAGATTTTTGCGCAGGGGACGCAGCAGAAGCCGATCGTGTTCACCAGCGAGTACGCTCCTGGTCTGCGCGCGTCCGGCGACTGGGGCGGCATCATCATCCTCGGCGACGCTCCGACCAACAAGGTCGACCCGCTCATCGAAGGCGGCCTCATTCCGGGCACCTGCTCGGGCGGCGGCGGCACCTACGGCGGCGCGGATCCCAGCGACGATAGCGGCGTTATGAGCTACGTTCGCATCGAATTCCCCGGCTTCCGCTTCGCCACCAACAACGAGGTCAACGGCCTCACCATGGGTGGTGTGGGCGGCCAGACGCAGATCGACCACATCCAGGTCAGCTACTCGGACGACGACTCGTACGAGTGGTTCGGCGGCACGGTGGACTGCTCGTACCTGGTCGCCTTCGGCGGCACGGACGACGAGTTCGACGCGGACTTCGGCTATCGGGGCGACGTGCAGTTCGGCTTCGGCCTGCGCGACCCGGACCAGTCGGACCCGACCGGCGAGTCGAACGGGTTCGAGACGGACAACGACGGCTCGGCCACCTCGACCGCGACGCCGTACACGAAGCCTACTTTCAGCAACATCACGCTGGTCGGTCCGGAGCGCACGGACGCGGACGTTCCGTTCCCTCTGGGCGAGACGTACCAGTACAGCATGCTGCTCCGCCGATC
>JAKEHA010000060.1 GCA_022615275.1 Candidatus Latescibacterota bacterium | reverse complement strand
GGTCTGCACCGTGCCGGTTACGGATGTGATGCTGGGTGTGGCGGCGAAACTAGCAGCGGGCAGACATGCAAGGGCTGCTAGGATAAAATTTGAACGCATTCTCATCTAATTACCTCCAGAGTTTTTAATGCGAGCACATAGTCGCTATTCTGCGACAGCGGCCGAAAAGTCGTAAGGCTATCGGCGAGGAAAGTTAAAGCTGTAAGGAGTTAAAAAGACCATTTTTGGCATGTGGTACAGGATGCGCAGCCCCAAATGGGACATCCCGATCGCGTACGTGTCGTGGAACGCGAGTGCCACCTTCAGATCCACGGAGGCGTGGTCCTTGACGATGGCGTTGCGCTCGCCGCCGGCGTATTGGCCGGGCTTGGAGACGCGGGGAAGTACCTCGTCGAACAGGATGTCGCGAATCGACTTGGACATGGTGTGCATTGTAGCCGGTCGTCGGCGCACATACAAGGCATCCCCCGGCGGGTGGCGCTCGTGGGGCCCCCGCCGCGCCAGGCGGCGGGGTGACGAGCGACAGGACCCGCCGGGCAGCGTTCCGGCGCGAGTGCTGTCGTGTATACTCGCTCCATGCCCGAGCTACCCGAAGTCGAAACCGTCGTGCGCGAGCTGCGCGGGAAACTGTCCGGCGCCGTCATCACGCGCGCCGCCGTGACCGCGCCCGACATGTATCGCCGCGACAGCCGCGACGTGGCGACCCTGGAGGGCGCGCGCGTAGCAACAGTCGAACGAATCGGCAAGGCGATCCTGATTCGGTGCGAGGGCCCCGCCGGCGAACTCGACCTGGCGGTTCACCTCGGGATGACCGGGCGCCTCTTGTGGACGGCGCGCGAGCAGGAGCCGGCGCTTGCGCACCTGCACGCGCGCTGGGGTCTCTCGGGTGGCGCGGAACTCCGCCTGGTCGATCCGCGGCGGTTCGGATACGTGCTGGTGGGTGCGCCCGACGCCGTGCGCGCCAACCTCGCCATCGGACCCGATGCGCTCTCCATTACCCCCGAGGAGTTCGCGCGCGCGTTGCGCGGGCGGCGCGCCCCCATCAAGGCCTTGCTGCTCGACCAGAGAATCGTCGCGGGGCTCGGTAACATCTACGTCGACGAGAGCCTGTTCTTGGCGCGCGTGCACCCGTCGACCAGCGGCGAGCGCGCGGCTCGCCGCGCGCGCGAGATCCTCGCGGCGGCGCGACGGGTGCTCTCGCGCGCGATCGAGGCGCGCGGAACCACGCTGCGCGATTACCGCCGCCCCGACGGATCGACCGGGGAGTTTCAAATCAAGCTACGGGTGTACGGACGGGAAGGAGAGGGCTGCATTCGCTGCCGCGCGCGCATCCGCCGGATCGAAGTCGGCCAGCGCGGGACCCACTTCTGCCCGCGCTGCCAGCGCGCGCCGCGCGGCGTCAACGCTTCGCGGCGAACGTGACGCGCGGATCGCTGGCGTCGCGCAGTCCTTCACCCAATAGGTTGTACGCGGTCACCGTGACGAAGATCGCGAGCCCGGGGAACGTCGTGAGCCACCACGCGAAGTCCTGCTCGCGCGCGCTGGCGAGAATCCCACCCCAGCTCGGCGTGGGCGGCTGCGTACCCAATCCCAGGAAGCTCAGCGCCGCCTCGATCAGGATCGCATTGGCGACGCCGAAGGTCGCGGTCACCAGCACCGGCGCCATCGAATTGGGCAGAATGTGCCGCACGATGATCTTCGCGTCGCTGGCGCCGAGGGCGCGGGCCGCTTCGGCGAACTCGCGCGCCTTCAACCGCATGAACTCGCCGCGCGCATAGCGGGCAAGGTCGGTCCAGCGCGTGATCCCGATCACGATCATGATGTAGTAGATGCTCGGGGGCAGGAACGCGATCACGGCCAAGATGAGGAACGTGAACGGAAAGCAAGTCACGACTTCGATCACGCGCGACAGCAGGACGTCGGTAATACCGCCGTAGTAGCCCGCCAGCGCGCCCAGCAGCAAACCGATCACCAACGAGATGCCGGTGGCGACCAGCCCGACCTTGAGCGAAATACCCGCACCGTGCACCATGCGCGCGACCACGTCGCGCCCCAGTTCGTCGGTTCCCAACCAGTGCCGGCGGCTCGGCTTCTGCAAGCGGTCGTCGAGCGAGGTGGCGATGGGCGAGTAGCGGATGGGCGGCACCGCCAGCGCCGCCGAGCGGTCGTGCTTGACGATGTCGAAGTCGAGGTTCGCGATCTCCGGATACTGCACGAGGTAACGAATCGGAAACAGCTCCGCGACCGCGGGAAAGATGAGGCGGTCCTCCCAGCGCATCACGATGGGTTTGTTGTTGGCGATCACGGGCGCAAAGTACGAGATCAGGAACATCGAGCCGATGACCACCAGGCCGGTCATCGCGTACCGATCGCGCCGGAGTCGTTTCCAGACGCGGCGAAAGAACCCGACGCTCTTCGGGGGGGCGGAGGAAGGCGGCGGCATCCCTCCCGCGGGCGGCAACGACCCTGTCGCGTCGGCGTTCATCGATACGTCACGCGGGGGTCGGCCCACGCGTACAAGAGATCCGCGACGAGCGTGCTCAAGAGCACCATGACAGCGGTAATGAAGCTCAAGCCCATGACGACCGGGTAGTCGCGGGCGCGTACCGACGTGAAGAACAAGTCGCCCACGCCGGGCCACGAGAAGATCGATTCCACGATGACGCTTCCGCTGATCAGCGTGGGCAGGAACAGTCCCAGCAACGTGACCATGGGGATCATCGTGTTGCGGAACACGTGGCGGTAGACGATGCTCGCCTCGTCCAGGCCCTTCGCGCGCGCGGTGCGAATGTAGTCTTGCCGCACCACCTCCAGCGACGAGCCGCGCGCGAAGCGCGAGAGGTAGGCCAGCGATCCGTACGTCAAACACACGGTCGGCAGAATCGTGTGAAGAAAGCGGTCCCACCAATATCCGGCGAACCCGAGCTCGCGCGCGTCGAGCGACTCCATGCCGTGGAAGGGCAGCCACTTCAGCTCGACGCCGAACAGCATGATCAAGAGGAGCGCCACCCAGAACTCGGGGAGCGAATACAACACGTAGAGCGCGGTGCCGCTCATCTTGTCGACCTTCGAATGCTGATGCAGCGCCGCGTAGAGTCCCAACGGGACCGACAGCACGAACGCAATCAGGAGCGAGGTCACGTTGAGAAACACGGTGTTGGGCAGGCGCTCCATGATCTTGTCGATCACGGGACGGTGATCGAGGAACGAATTGCCGAAATCGAGCGTGGCCAAACGCTTGAGCCAGGTGGCGTAGCGAACGTGGATGGGGTCATCGAGTCCGTACAGGCGCAGCATCTGCTGGTAGGACTCGGGTGAGATGCGCGCGTCCATTTGGCCGAGATGGATCAGCTCGACGGGGTCGCCGGGCGCCAGGTTCACGATCAGAAACGTGACGATGGTGATGCCGAGGAGCGTGGGGACGAGGTAGAGCAGCCGGCGCAGCGTGTAATGCAGCATCGGCGCGCTACCGCGCGGAGGCGGCGTCGCCCGGCGCGTCGTCGACCCACCAATAGCTCGCGCCGGGCCAGAAGTCGTAGGGCCCGTTCCAGCCGAATTTCACGCCGTGGATCCGCTTGGCGATCGGCCGCTTGTCCGGCACGGTGTTGATGAAGGTGTAGGGCTGGTCCTCGTGGATGAGCTGGTGCACCTCGTGATAGATGCGCTCTCGTCGCGCCGGGTCGAACTCGGCCCGCCCGGCCACGAGCAGGCTGTCGACGCGCGCGTTCGCATAGTACACGTGGTTGAGTCCGCTGGGCGGCGCCATCGTGGAGTGGAACGTGTCGTAGACGTCGGGGTCCAGGTCCAAACGCCATCCGGAGAGCGAGGCGTCGAAATCGCCCTTGCCGATGCGGTCGAACAGTGTGGAGCCCTCCATCTGGCGAATGTTCACGCGAATTCCCGCCTTGGCGCATTCCTCCTGCAGGAGTTGCGAGAACTGCGCGGCGGGGGCGCTGCCGTGGGCAATCAGCAATTCGAACGAGAACGGTTTTCCGTCCTTGTCGCGAATCCCGTCGCCGTTTGCATCCTTCCATCCGACTTCGTCGAGCACGCGCTTGGCCGCCTCGGGATCGAACGGCCACGGCTTGATGGTCTTGTCGTAGGCCCACGAGTTGACGTAGAAGGGTCCGCTGATCGGACGCGCGAACCCGGAGTAGATCTTGGTGTTGATGCTCTCGCGATCGAACAGCATCGTCATGGCACGGCGCACGCGTGGGTCGGAGAAGAACGTGCTGCGGCAGTTCCAGCTGATGTAGTTGTACTGGGGGAAGTAGTAATCGTACTTGTTGTAACGCGCCTTGAACTCGGGCGTGTCCATCTGCTTTTCCCACTGAGTCTGGGTGGCGCGCATCTCGTCGAGCTCGCCCGTTCGCAGCATGTTGAGCGCGACGGCGTCGTCCTCGACCACCTTGAAGATGACGCGGTCCAGGTAGGCCTTCTGGCCGTGATAATCGTCGTAGCGGACGAGGCTGATGTACTGGCCCGAGTGCCATTCGTCGAACTTGAACGGGCCGCTGCCGACCGGCTTGCGGTTGGCGGGATTGGTGACGAAGTCGCCCACGCCGTAAACGTGCTTCGGGATGGGCCACAACTGCGAAATCGCGAACATCGAGGGCGCGAACGGTTCCTTCCACACGAAAACGAGCGTACGATCGTCGACCACTTCGAGGCGGTCCAGCTTCTCGAAGAACCCTTCCTTGTTGAGCGCGGGCACGGCGGGATCCTGGATCTTGTCGAGCGAGAACTTGACGTCGTGGGCGGTGATGGGAACGCCGTCGTGCCAGTGGATGTCGTCTCGCAACCGCACGGTGACGCGCAAGTGGTCCGGACTCACTTCCGGCAGCCGCGACGCGAGCACCGGAATCATGTCGCTCGCCTCGTTGTAGTCGAAGACGGGATCGTACAGATAGCGAAGAACGAAGATCTCATAGGCGGTGGTGTACAGGACCCAGTTCAGCGTCTTGCACTCGGATTCGAGCCGACGAATGACGCTGCCCCCGGCTCGGGCCTGCTCGTTCTCGCCGGAGGGTGAGTCGGACGCGGACTGGTCGGCGGCGTCGTTCCCTCCACACCCGGCGAAGAGCACGGCGGCCCAGACGGTGACGACGACATGACGGGCGAAACGCGGCATTCCGACTCCTCCTTCGAACATCGAGCCCGCCTGGGCTTGGGGCGACGGGATCGTTCGGCAGTCTAGCACCGGCCGTGCCGGTCGAAAACAACAAACGCGCTCGGCGCGAAGACGGTTAAGTCATTGTGGGGCAGGGGTTAAGAACGCCGCCGCCACGTGTCCAAACGCGCGCCGCCAGGACGCCATCTTCCCAAATACCATGAGTTTATGTTATACTCCCGCAACGAGTTGTGGGGGGAAGTGGGCCATTTTGGCGGCGAGGTCGCCGCTTCGCGCAATTCCTTCAATCGCGTCGAGTCGCAACGCTCCACCAACATCGGATCCGGGTTAACCGGTAGAAATCCGGTCACCGACTCTCGCGCGGAGGTTGAAACATATGAGGGGCACGAAGAAGGGCATCGTGCTCGCCCCGTTCTTCTTGGTCTTCGCGAGTTTGGCGTTCGCGGAGCCGTCGTACTTGATCTATCCGAACGCGCCGGCCGTCTTTCGGTTCGATCCGAATCGCTACGAGATCGTTCTGCCGGGCGATCCCAAGTTCGACTCCGACTATGCGGTCGGCAGTCAGATGCTGTGGGACCGCCTGGAAGCACGCGTACCGGTCGAGATCTACCGCGCGCCGTCGCTGGTGGCGTTCGAGCCGTCGACCAAGGGGCTGAACGAGTTCTACGTCTTGAGCACCGATCTCGAGATCGTGGTCGACGGATTCGGTCCGCTCCAGCGCACGATCGGCGGTCTGTGCGTCCGCTTCTGGCCGAGCCCGGCGCACGTGCAGCTGACGATCGACGGAAACCTTGCCACGGGGCTCACCCACAACCTCGACGCGCTCGAAGTCACGACCGCGGTCGGCGGCGGTTTCTACGCGGACACCTCCCGCTTCATGCTCTCATGGGTTGGCGCCCGCGAGATTCGGATCGTCGCGTTCTCCGACAAGGACGGCGATCGTGCGTTCGACGGCACGCCGCTCTACAGCATCGTCGCGCGCAATGAGACCGTGTCCACGTTCCCGACCACGTGGGGACAAATCAAGTCGCTGTATCGTTAGCCTCTGGGGCTGGGAT
>JAKEHA010000321.1 GCA_022615275.1 Candidatus Latescibacterota bacterium | reverse complement strand
TGCGGCGGATCCCGCCGTAAATCCCGAGGTGAGGTTCGACGAATGCGATCTTCATGTGCTGGTGTTGGGTCGCGCAGAGGGTTCCCGACGCGAACTTCCGCAGCGAGCCATGACTTTCCCATCAAGGGCGAGCGAGGACTGAGAGCGGAGGGAAGCCCTCTGCGCGACCCACCGAATCGCAAACACGAAGGGGCGCCGCATCCGCGACGCCCCTTCCCAAACCGCCGATGTCCCGGCCTACCGCGAGAACACCTTGTCGAGGAACCGCAGGTAACCGATGTCGACCGTGCCGCACACGTAGTTCTTGCGGCGATAATCCCACGGCTCGATGTCGGCGTAGGTGATGCCGCCGACGAAATTCTGCTGCGTGCGCTCGAGCATGCGCAGGATGATCTCGAGGCTCGGTCGCGGCGTGCGAATGCGCAGCTTCGGCACCTGGCCCCACACCACCTGCGACGAGTCGCCGACCAGCATCCACGACGTGACGCTGTCCTCTTCGACGCGCACCAAGTGCGCTTCGAGCGCGTACTTGTTGCCGATCATCTTGCGCAAGCCCTCGGTGTTGTTCCATTGGAAGTTGATCATCTCGCCCTTCACGAAGTCCGCGGGCGGGATGAAGTTCGCTGCGTCCGAGGTACGCGGGAACGCGATCGGCTTGTCGCTGGGGATCACGAGCGAATCCGTCGGCGTCACGACGTTGACGCACAAGAAGTGCACCATGGGGCTGAACTGCTTGATCACGTTGAACGTGATTTCCTCGGGGCGGCCGATCGAATCGACCATGGCCGCGATCCCGTTGCCGACGATGAACTCGGTCATGTTCGACTGCTTGACGACCAGGAACTCCCCGAGCCCGTCGATGATCTCGGGGTCGACGATCTTGTACTTGAACTCGGGGCTGATGACCTCGCCGTAGACGGCTTCGCGCAGCGACGCCTCCACGAACGGATCGACGGGCGCTTCCTCTTCACCGCATCCCGCCAGGGACACGACCGCGACGATCGCGCACGCCGCATACAGCTCTCGCATCATCGATGAACCTCTCCTAGGCAACAAGGGATCGCTCCGTCCCGGTCGTGCGAACCGCGGGAGAAAGCGCCGTATGGGTTGTTTCGAGGGGCCGCCGGTGGGTGGTTTGGCGACCCGTAGCGCGGTACCTTAGCACCCGTCCCCAGCGGTGTCAATCGGCATCTCGTTCCGGGGATTGACTTAGGACGCGCGGTGGACTAACTTCGAAGGCGGCGATCGCTCCTTTCGCCGAACCCCCATTCTCGACGTTTCGATGTCCGAGACCCGACCACGTGCCCAGCGGCTGGGCTGACCATGGAGGCTCTCAATCGTCGGCCCAGGCGCTTTTTCTGGTGGGTCGCATTCTATGCGCTGGCGATCGCCGCGGTTTTCGTGATCCGCGGACAGCGCGAGCGCCCGGGACTCGGCATTCGATTGCCGTCGGAGAGCGACACGGTAACCACGATCACCGCGGTCGGCCGCGAGTTGGCACCCGATCTTATGCCGGAGCTAATCGAGAAATATCACCACTTGTATCCGAAGCTGCACGTCGTCCTGGAAGACGGTGGAACCGTGCGCGCGCTCGAGCATTTGGCCAACCGCCGCGCGCAGGTGGGGCTCTTGTACCGACTCCCCACTGCCGACGAACGCCGGCTGGTGCGCACGGCCGTCAACGATTCCGTGCTGTGCTTTCCCATCGCGCTCGGCGGCGTCGCCGTGCTGGCCAACTCGCTCTCCGGCGTCGAGTGGCTCGCGATGGAGGAGCTGCGCGCGATCGCGCGCGACCAGACCGACCCGCGTTTCGACCGGCTGTACGCGCCCGACCCCAACCAAGGCGTGTGGGACGCGTTCCGCGAGAGACTCGAGGTCGAGGAGGACGTCGCGCGCCCGTCGGGCAACGTCGCCCCCGAGCTCGCGCACATCACGTTCCTGAAAGACGAGGCCGCGGTGATCGAGGCCGTCCTGGCCGACCCGCGGGGCCTCGGGCTCGCGAGCACGCTGAGCATGCCCGACAGCCTCCCCGAACTGGGCGGCAGCCGCGCGGTGCGAGCGGTACCCGTGCTTCCCGACACCGGGCTGGTTCCCGTCGAACCGGGGTACCTGCAGATCGGGTATGGGGAGTATCCGTTGTATCATTATCTGTACGTCGCGTGCCTTGCCGGCGGCAGCATTCGCGGCTCGATGTTCGTGACGCATCTGACCAGCGACCGTGGCCAGCGCCACGTCGAGAAGGCCGGTTTTCTTCCGGCCCGGCAGTCGATCCGTCAGATCTATCTCACGCGAGAACCGTTGGGCAGCAAGGCCAACTAGTAGAGACCCAAGGAGGTCCGATGTCCCTGCTTCGTCACGTTGCCATCGCCGCGTTCGTCGTTTCGTCTCTGGCGACCTCGGTGAGTTGGGCGCAGAAGAGCTACACCTACGAGACCGACCCGATTCGCGTCGGCAATAAGGCGCTGGAGAAGAACGACCTCGCGGCGGCCAAGGCGGCGTTCGATGAAGCCGTCACCAACAGCTACGAGCTTCCCAAGGCCAAGGTCGGCTTGGCCGAAGTGGCCACGCGCTCGGGGCGCTTCGAAGAGGCGGAGAATCTCTACCGGGAAGCGCTCGACATCCACGGACGCGAGGGCGGCAAGGGTTTCCCCGAAGCGGACGCCGGTCTGGGTATCCTGCTCGTGGACGCGGACCGCTGGGACGAAGGCATCCAGCACATCAACAAGGCCTACAAGCAGAACTCGGGCTACTGGCCCGCCATCTACGGTCAGGCGCGCGTCGAGATCCGCAACAAGAAGTGGGACAAGGCGAAGTCGTACCTCGACTGGGGTGCGTCGCGCAAAGGGGTCGGCCAGGGTGAAGATCTCTACCATCGCGGTATGGCGCTCTTGTACCTCGGGCGCAACGACCTCCTGGGCGCGGAGAAGGAAGCGCTGACCGCCCTCCACATGAACCCGACCGACCCGCGCCACGGCGTGCTCGTGGCCCAGGTCTATGAGAAACGCAACGTGCCCGCGTCCGCCATCGCGGCCTGCGAGGAAGTGCTGCGCACGCCCGGCGTCACGCCCACCGCGTCGTTCATCCACTTCCTCGGGACGCTTTACCAGAAGGCGGGCCGCTACAACGACGCGCGCGATCGCTACGTGCAGTCGGTCGACATGGACTCGACCTACGCGCCCGCGCTCAAGGATCTCGGCGACCTGTTCGTGCTGGCCAAGCAGTACGACAACGCGTCGAAGGTGTACCTGCGCTACCTCGAACTCGAGCCCGATGACCTCGGTGCGTACGTCGGCCTGACCCAGTCGCTCGGTCAATCCGGCCGCCACGCGCAGGCGCTGCAAGCGGCCAACAAGGCCATGGGTATCGACAGCACGCGTGCCGACGTGCGGCTCGCGTACGCGCGCTCGGCGCTGCGAAATCGGGACAAGGCGCTGCGTGCGCGCGGAGCCGAGATGTACGCCACGCTGCCCGACAGCGTGAAACTGGGAGCCGAGGATCTCGTGCTCCTAGCCGGTTACGAGATCGAGAGCGGCCAGCTCGAGGAAGCGAAGGTTCACCTCGATCAGGCGGTGGAGGCGGACTCGTCGTACGCGGAGGCGCATTTCCAGCGCGGATTGCTCGCCTTCAAGACCAATCAACCGGCAGAGGCCGTCGCCCACTTCGAAGAGGCGATTAGGCGCGACCCGAAGGTGGCGTTGTATCATTTGAACCTGGGCGTGGCCTACTTCCAGGCCAACCAAATCGACAACGCCAAACCGGCCCTGCGCCGGGCCATAGCACTCGACAAGCGCCCCGTCATGGGGCACGTGCTCCTGGGGCAGGCCCTGGTCGCGTCGGATTCGTTGGAAGCGGCCGAAGCGGAGTACCAGAAGGCGCTGGCACTCGATCCGAAGAACGCGCGTGCGCTACGCGGCCTCGGTTTCACATATTTGCGCACGGCGGCGTTCGACAAGGCCGCGGATACGTACAAGGCCGCGACCGACGCCGACCCGCGCAACGCCGACGGCTGGGCGGGACTGGGTCAGTCCTACCTCGGGCTCGGCGATCTGGCGAACGCGGAGGACGCGTTCAGCAAGGCGCAGTCGATCGATCCCAGCAATGCGTCGCTCAAGCGCGGACGCGACCTGTTGGCCAAGATGCGCAAGGGCGGATAGGAGCGCTAAGCCTGTTTTTCGTTTGACGATAGTCGTCAACGTCAGTAAACTGCTTCACTCCCGCGCGCACCTCTCACCGCCGCGGGCTTCGCGCCGAAGCAGCTTCAGGGCGGGCCCCACCCGCGCCGGACATCGGAAGGAGAAAAATGAAAAAGTTCATCTTCATCCTGATCTTCTTCGTTTCCGTGGGTGTGTCCTACGTGATCTGGGACAACTCGCCGGAGTACTTGAAGCAGGGTGGCCCGCTACTCGTGGTCGGTCTGACACTGTTGTTCCTCGTGTTCACGTACACCATCGAGCGCGCCTTCGTGCTATGGCGCGCGGGCGGCAAGGGCGGCGTGTCGACCTTCATGCGCAACATCAAGGCCGCCGTCCAGGAAAACGACATCGACCGCGCGGTCGAAGCGTGCCGCAAGCAGGGCGGCAGCCTGGGCAACGTGGTGGGCGCGGGCCTCGAGCGCTACAACATGGAGCGCACCAAGCTCGACAACCCCAAGGACCTGCTCGAAGAGACCAAGCACGCCATCGAAGAAGCGACCGCGCTGGAAGCGCCCATTCTGGAGCGCAACCTGAGCGCGCTCTCGACCATCGCGTCGATCGCGACCATGATCGGCCTGTTGGGCACCACCATCGGCATGATTCGTTCGTTCCACGCCATGTCGCACGCCGGCGCCCCCGACGCCGCCGCTCTCGCGGTCGGTATTTCGGAAGCGCTCGTGAACACGGCCTTGGGACTGACCACCGCCATCATCGCGATCATTTTATACAACTACTTCGCGACGCGCGTGGACAACTACGAGAGCGCCATCGAAGAGACCAGCTTCGAGGTTCTCGATCTGCTTCGGCATTCGCAGGGACAGGAGTCGTAGCACGTGGCCAAGCGCCGGATCGGAATCGCCATCGACATGACCCCCATGGTCGACGTGGCGTTCCTGTTGCTCATCTTCTTCATGACGACCACGCAGTTCAAGCCCCCCGAGAAGGTGGGCGTGCAGCTGCCGGGGTCGAAGTCGGAGATCCACGTCCCCGAGACCAGGACCATCATCCTGACCGTCAACGCGGCGGGCGAGATATATATTTCCGACGAGAACCTATCACAGACCCAGCAGGTCGCCATGGAGGACCTGGTGAGCGCGATCGTGACTTGGCGCAGCAAGAACCGGTCGGCGGTCGTGGTGGTCAAGGGCGACAAGGATGCCGAGTACGGGGCCGTGGCCGACGTCATGAACGCGCTGGCCGAATCGCAGACGCTGCGCTTCAACCTGATGACCGACCTCAAAGTGCCCGAGAAGAAGGGCAAGAAGAGGTCGGGCGGGAGCAAAGGACACTAGGCGATGGCAGGCGTACAGCCACAAGCACAAGGTAAAGGCGGCGGCAAGACCGCGCTGGGCTTGCGCAAGCGCAAGCGCGTCGGCGTCGGCATCGACATGACCCCGATGGTCGACGTCGCGTTCCTGCTGCTGATCTTCTTCATGGTGACCACGGTGTTCCGCCGCCCGCTGGCCATGGAAGTCAACATGCCCGAGCCCGGTGCCAAAGTCGAGGTCAAGGAATCGAACGTGATGACGCTCTACGTCGGCGCGGACGGGAGCATGATGTACGACATCGGCCGCCAGGGACTGAACCCGGTCACCTGGGACGAGTTGCGCGAAGTGCTCGTGCTCGAAGCGGACTATAACCCGGAGTTGATCGTGCTGGCCAAGGTCGACCGCGAGGCGAAGTACGAGTACATGGTCGATCTCTTGGACACGTTCGACGACGCGCAGATGGGACGCTTCAGCGTGATCCCCATGACGGAGGAAGACAAGATCCTGATGGAGGGCTTGTGATGAAAGCTTTCTCGCTCGTGAACGCCCCACATCTCCCAGTTACTGGTGAAGCGCACCCGCTGGTGCGCGAGTCGATGCGGTGGCTCACGACCGGGAATGCGATCGCGCTGGTCTTCGGGATCGTGGTGTTCGCCGCGCTGTACGCGTGGGCAGCACTGAATCAGGACGACACGGCGTCGCCGCCCGTTGTCATCACGGATCCCAGAATCATCGATCCGAGGCCCGTGATCAGTCCGCGCGTCGTGCACGGCGGAGGCGACGTGTCCAAGGAAAAAATGGGCGAGTACGAGCCCGTGACCGAGGTCACCGAGGTCGAGAAGGACGATGTCGTCGTCGTCGCGGAGCCGGGGACCGGCGAGCGTGTCGACGGTCCTTTCGATCCCCCGGTCGGTGACCCTGCGGTATTTGAGCCCGGGTTCGAGCCGGCCGTCCAGGATACGTTCGTCGCCTTCGACGAGTATCCCGAACTCTTGCGCATCGACGCGCCCATTTACCCCAGCCTGGCACAGCAGGCGGGGCTCGAGGGCCGGGTCATGGTGAAGGTGCAGATCACGCGCGCCGGCAAGGTGAAGCAGGCCGTCGCGGTCGAAGGGCCCGAGGTGTTCTGGAAGTCGGCGATCACCGCCGCGCACACGGCGTTGTTCACACCGGCCAAGCAAGGCGACACGCCGGTCGAAGTTTGGGTTATAATTCCTGTGACGTTCGCGCTGAACCGTTAGGTCAGGATGGAATCGTGAAGGCGTTCTCACTCGCAAATGCAGCCCATCTCCCGGTCACGGGTGACCAGCACCCGCTGGTCAAGGAGTCGACGCGGTGGCTCACCACGTCGAACGCGATCGCGCTGTTCACCGCGGCGGCGCTCTTCGGGGCGTGGTACGTCTATTCGCAAGCCAGCCGAGAGGAAGAAGCACCCGCCAACGCGACCATCGTCAAGTACACGGAGTTGGGCGTGCCACCCTCGATCAAGGAGCCCTCGGCCCCCCAGGTCAACGTGGCCGAGGCCATCGTGCCGCCTTCGATCGGCGTTCCCGAGCCGGTGCCCGACGCGGAGGCCACCGAGTCCACCATCGCCACCCAGAGCGAAATGTCGGAGGCGTTGGAGCCGTTCACGGCCAGCGACCTGGGCGGAAGCGGCGACTCGATCGTGGTCGACATCGACCGATCGCCCGGTATGGGTGACTTCGTCGCCTTCGACGAACTCCCGGTCTTGTTGAGCATTCAGCCCCCGACGTACCCGGAGCTGGTCCGGCAGGCCGGCATCGACGGCACCGTGTTGGTCCAGGTTCTGGTGGGTAAGGACGGGAAGGTCAAGCAGGCCATCGCGGTCGAAGGTCCCGAGCCCCTGCGCCCGGAAGCGGTTCGCGCCGGCCGGACGGCGTTGTTCAAGCCCGCGTTACAAGGCACCAGTCCCGTGGAAGTGTGGGTCCAGGTGCCGATCGTCTTCGCACTCAATCGCTAGCCGGGGACGGCCGGGCGCCGCGCGGGTCCGCGCGCGTGCTACGCGCTCTTCGTTTTCCCTTCGATCGCCTCTTCGACCGTCTCGAACGTGTCGAACACGAGTACGAGCTTCGTCACCAGGAAGATGGCGTTGATTCGATTGCCGACGCGGGCCAGACGGAACCAGCCTTCGCGGTTGTTGCACGTCGTGCGCGCCCGCACCAGCGAACCCAGCCCCACGCTGTTCACGTAGGAGATCTTCCCGAGATCGACGACGATCTTGGGCGAACCCTTGGAGGCCAGGTCGTCGACCGCGGCCAGCAGGTCCTGAGTTTCGTCTTTTCCCACGAGATTCTTCTTGGGCGCTAGCACGTGCACGTCGCCGACCGTGGTGTGGTCGAATGTCATGCGATTCTCCTTTGCGAAAGTTCGGGATTATACGCACGAATCGCCGGGAGCGTCAAGAAGCGCGCGCGCAAGCGGCTCCTCACGACACGACGACGTCGGCGAATCCGCGCTTGCCCACCTGGATCGCGTAGGCTTCCTTGCGCGCGGACAGTTTCAGATCGACGTCGCCGACCTTCGCTCCGTCGACCTTGACCGCACCCTGCTGGATCATGCGACGCGCCGCCGACGTGCTTTCGCACAGTCCGGCCTGGGTCAGCGCCTTCGCGATCCACACCCCGCCGGCGATCGCCTTCACCTCGACGCGCGTGGTCTCCTGCGGGCGCTGGTGCTCGACGAAGAGCCGGTTGAAGTGGGCTTCCGCCGCTTGCGCCGCCTCGGCGTCGTGGAACTGAACCACGAGGTCGCGGGCCAGCTCGCGCTTCACGTGCGACGGGTTCACCGACGCGTCCTGCAAGCGGGCACGGATCGCGTTCAGCTCGTCGGGCGACTTCGTGCTCACCAGCTCGAAATACTTCACGATGAGTGAATCGGGGATCTTCATGGTCTTGCCGAAGATGTCCTCCGGGGAATCCGACACGCCGATGTAGTTCCCGAGCGACTTGCTCATCTTCTCGACACCGTCGGTTCCCTCCAGGATCGGCAACGTGATGATCACTTCGGGCTCCTGGCCGTACTGGCGCTGGATCTCGCGCGCCATGAGCAAATTGAACTTCTGCTCGGTGGCGCCGATCTCGACGTCGGCGTTTAAGACCACCGAGTCGTAGCCCTGGGCCAGCGGGTATACGAATTCGAGCAGGCTGATCGGCTTGCCGGCCGCGTAGCGCTTCTCGAAGTCGTCGCGCTCGAGCATCTGCGCCACCGTTTGCGTCGCCGTCAATCGCAGCACGTCGGCAAACTCGAGTTTGGACAACCAGCGGCTGTTGTAATCGATGATGGTCTTCTTGGGGTCGAGGATCTTGAAGGCCTGCTCGGTGTACGTCTTGGCGTTCTCGACCAGGACGTCGTGGTCGAGGCGTTTGCGCGTCTCGTTGCGCCCGCTGGGGTCGCCGATCATGCCGGTGAAATCCCCGATCAGGAACACCACTTTGTGGCCCAGGTCCTGGAATTGGCGCAGCTTTCGCAAGCCGACGGTGTGACCGAGGTGGATGTCGGGCGCGGTCGGGTCGAAGCCTTGCTTGATCACGAGGGGCTCGTTGGCCGCGAGCGAGCGCTCGAGCTTGCGGCGCAGGTCCGCCTCGGGGATGATTTCGACCGTCCCCTGGCGGATGACGGCCAATTGGGCGTCGACGCGCGCGGGATCGGCCGCTTGCTTTCGGGTCATGCCGGTGGCACCTCCGCCACGAAAGGCCGGGCTGGACCAAGAGACGTTGCCGGAAAAAACCGGCGAAGGCCCGGCCGAGCCGTGCGACCGGGGTATAACTTGAGTCGAATCGGGGGATTATATCAACCGGTGTTAGCTCCCGTAAAGCATGGCCGGGCCCGCGGACCCCGTGCTATCGTGCGGGACGGCACCGGTCGACCCTGAACGAGTCGGATGAACATGAGCGATCCCACGAAACCCACTGGCGGCGGGACACCGCCCGCCCCATCTCCGGCGCCCGAGTCCTCGGGGGCGAACACGCCGGCATACGTCGCCCCGGCCCCGGAAGCGCAGGCGCCCGGCGCGGGCGGCCGTCCGCCGTTTTGGCGGCGCTGGACGTTCCGCCAGCTCGTGCTGGGCGCCGCCGTGCTGGGGGCGGGCGTGGTCTTTTCGGCCTACCAGTATTTCGCGGGCGACCTGCCCAGCACGTCGCGCCTGGAGATGATCGAGCCGACCCTCAAGACGGTCGTCTACGGCGCCGATTCCACCGTGGTGGGCGAGTTCTTCGTCGAGGACCGCGCGCTCGTCCCGCTGGCCGACCTGCCTCCCCACATGGTCGATGCCTTCGTCTCCGTCGAGGACCGCAAGTTCTACAGCCATTGGGGCGTCGATTTGTTCGGCATCATGCGCGCGGTAGTCAAGAACGTCATGGCCGGCGAAACCGTGCAAGGCGGCAGCACCATCACGCAGCAGCTCGGTCGCAACCTGTTCGACATGTTCGAGGACACGCTGACGCGCAAGATAAAGGAAGCGCTGCTCGCGATGCGCATCGAGCGCGCCTACTCCAAGGATGAGATCCTGGAGATGTACCTCAATCAGATCTATTTCGGCGGGGGCGCGCACGGGGTCGAAGCGGCCGCGCAGACGTTCTTCGGGAAGTCGGCGCGCGACCTGACGGTGGGAGAAGCCTCGCTGCTGGCGGGGCTGCCCAAGAATCCGAGTCGGTATTCCCCGATCAATCGCCCGGAAAACGCGCTCCAGCGGCGAACCGTCGTGCTCAACGCGATGGTGGACACGCGCAAGCTCACGCGCGAAGAGGCCGACTCCATCGACGCCATGCCCGTTGAGATTCGCCCCGGCAAGGCGGGACGCAGCGAGTTCGCGGCCTATTTCCTGGAAGAGATTCGCCAGTACTTGGAAGAAAAATACGGTGCCGACCGCGTCTACCGCGACGGCCTCAAGGTGTACACGGGCCTGGATCCCGTGATGCAGCGCGCGGCCGAGGACAGCATGGAGTCGCACCTGCGCCGCATCGAGACCGCGCGCCGCTACAAGCAGACACGCGCGCGCTACGAACAGGAGTTGGCCAAGGGCGAGGAGTTGGGACCGCCCCACTACCTGCAAGGCGCGGTAGTCGCGATCGACGTGAAGACGGGGCTGGTGCGCGCGCTGGTGGGCGGCCGCAGCTACAAGCACAGCAAGTTCAACCGCGCGGTGCAGGCCAAACGGCAGCCGGGGAGCTCGTTCAAGCCCTTCATCTTTTGCGCCGCCATCGAAAACGGTTACACGCCCGCCGACATACTACTGGACGCGCCCATCGTGCTCGACCTTCCCAACGGCGACGTGTGGAAGCCGCAGAACTACTCCGGCACGTTCGAGGGCGAAGTCACGGTCCGTCACGCGATCAACTCGTCGATCAACATCGCCGCGATTCGCCTGCTGATGGCGATGGGCCC